>JAZQWQ010000144.1:0-14758 GCA_045632385.1 Faecousia sp. | reverse complement strand
GATTCCGTCTTCGGTTTCTTCAGTACCAGACGGGTCTTGGATTTTCCGGAAACGATGGCCGGGAATGTGAAGAATATGTCATTCTCACCCAAAGCATCCACAGCACCTTCATCCACACGTGCCAGCACCTTCTCCACCTTGAGATAGGCATTACCATTCATGATCGCTGCATCTGAGATGTCAAGACAGTCCCAGGTCCGCCCACAGATCTCACCAAAGCGGAGAGAACAAGCAAAGGCAAGATGGATTGCTAAGTACAACCGATCGTCCTCACAGGCATCCAGTGCCCTGCGAATGGTCTCCGCATCCCAAATCGCCCGCTTCTTCTGCTCTCGTTTAGGAAGAGTAGCGCCAATAAAAGGATTTCTTCCGACCATACCCCAACGGATTGCCTGCCCGAAGGCACAGCGCATCAGCTTGCAGATCTTCTCAATCGTGCAAGGTGTTACAAACTCCGTTTTGGCCCTTCTTCCGTTGCAGTCCACCGCTTTGGTTTTCTGCAACGTGGCAATAAACTTGTCCACCACCCTGGCATCCACGTCCTGGACGTTTACCTCTCCCAAAACAGGATTGATATAATTCCGGATCAGGCCTGTATTGGAGGTGTACATCGACAAGCCCCACTTCCGTTTGCCATACATATCCACAAAATCAATGAGAAAATCTTTGATCTTGATGCTGGCCGGAGGAATAAATGTACCGGTGTCGATTTCATGCTCGACCTCGCTTTTACGCTTTTGGGCTTCCTTCTTGGTCTTAAACGACTCCCATTTTTGCTGGGAATTACCGTTCGCGTCATCATAGCGAAAAACTACATAAAAATTTTTTCCTCGCTTAACAATTGTCGCCATAACATTACTCCTTTACATGATTAGTTACCTCGACCGTCTAACCATGCATCGAAGGGTTCCTTGGGAATCCGGATCAAACTACCGACACGGATCACAGGGAAATATTCCTTCTTAATAAGCTCGTATGCGCCGGTACGGCTGATCCGCGCTAATTTCGCGATCTCCTCTACCGTGTATACCCGCTCATTCGCGACATTGCCTTCCTGCAACTTACTCATAAAAACTCCTTTCTTCGGGTAAGCCACAGGTACATTTATATTATAACATACCGTTCGACTCCCCGAAACTAAATTCTTTGTAAACTTTTTTCTTCATGGTATGATTTCTCTTTCAACTAGGATAAATATTCAATGAACTTGCCTATGGTTCTATTGTTTTTCCTAAAATTCATCACCTCAACAATTACGCAGCACTAATAATCGAATACAAAAACGCAGCAAGTCTTAACAGAACCTGCTGCGGAGAAATCACTGTATTCACCTGTTTTTGATTCGCGCCGAATCGACAAAAGGCATCTGTGTATCTAATAATATCGATCCGTTTTTCCGGGTATCAAACAGGGCCGCTGCTTTGTCTGTAATACCATCCTATCACAGATTTTCCCGGATGTCATCGGCAAAGACCTGCCAATTTATTTTCACCTTTTTGCCAAAGTTCTGCCAAAGTTCTGCCAAATTATTTTACCATTTTTGCCACTAAAACAAGGACCGGGAGGATGGCTACAAGCTTTGCCTGCACGTCTGCAAACATCACTTCGGCGTAGCCAGCACTCCCGGCAATCGATTCGAAGACCTTCACCGATTAAGGACCGTTACTCCCTCTTTCACGGATCCGTACCGTTCCACTGTCACCCGACAGTGTCAAACGGTGGGCGCACTTCCACCGAGACGGTAGCCTGGGTGCTTGATCTTGCCTTAATGATATTATAGCACAGATGTTCGACAAAGTCAATTTAACTCCCGTTCCCAAATGAGTCTGGGAGATAAATTTCAAAAAATTTTTTGATATTCTTTTGTCAAGTTACATAGGTTACCCCTCTACATATAAAGGAGTCATATAAAACAGAAAATTCTATCAATTCACAAAATTATTTTAAAAATTTTCATTTCATCGTGTGATCGCCCCTTCTACCTATAAACATGCATTCAAAACAGTGATTTGTTCCAATCTGAGAAAAATTTTTCAAAATTTCCCCTCGTACCCTTAAAGATGCTTTCAAAAACGCGTTTTGTTTCAATTCGGTGAATTATTTACAAAAAGTTCACAGTTACCCCATCCTTTTCCCCTTTTATCTATAAGAAGCCTTTTAACGCAGCAAATCTGCCACTTTCTTAAAATTTCTTTTAAATATGCCCCTCTACTATATAAAAAGGGTTTGAAATCACAAAACCTGTCACTTTTCAAAAAATAATCATAATTTATTAAGTGGCAGATAGTACGCAAGATAATACGCAAGTTAGGGATGTGTTTTATGGAAGCATCCCATATCTATTTTCTATTTCTATCTTTATTACACGATTGAGCCCCTCAATTTGCAACTATATTTGAAAAATATTAGTAATAATTTTCAAATATAATATTGTTATCGTTCTCATGCATATCGACATGCAAACGCAAAAAAGAGGTTTCGCATCAAAATGTATGCGAAACCTCTTTTCAAGAACGGAACTATGCGCCTATTCAAGATTTTATTACTTTCTTCTTGGGCTGCGGAAAATCTGTATCTCACTTTGCTCTGAGATAGAAACCGTCACGATTATTTACAATTCTCCTCATAGGACTTGATAACAAAGCAGTTGTCGATACCATAGTAAGCAAAACACGCAATTGCATGACGGTCGATTCGCTCTCCGCAAACCAAAATGGGAACCGCAGGCGGGCAGCCTACTGTGGGGACAGCCAGAATACGTCCAAGACATTGCCCCACCGGAAGCAACTCCGAACAGGCAAGTGCAGCTTCCCGGATCGTCAGCACCTGCTCTCCGGGCGCAAAGGCGGGACTCTCTTCTTTAATCGGTGGCTGAGGCGGAATCCGGCAGAGCGCCTGCTCAAGCTGCGACAGAGTTTCTCCGTCTGTTTCGGCAGACAGCATCAGCACAAGATAATCCGGATCTGCAAATTCCGGCTCGATTTTCAGCTGGCGCAGAAGTTCTGCCAACTGATTTCCCGTATATCCATAGGGCTTGGCTTGGATGGTCAGCTTTAACGCTTCACTTCCATACAACGAGTATCCTCGTTGACAAAGCCTACCTTTGAAAGCCTCCAGTTGGGGAATCAGCATCCGTAACTGCTCAGGATAGTTATCCAGGTATTGATTTGCAGCATCCAGCGATTGCAAAATTAGATAAGACGGACTGGTGGACCCAAACAGCATCAAAGCATTCCGCGCCTGTTCTCCCACCGCCGTATCCATCCCGGCAGACAGATGCAGATAAGCACCACCGGTAAGCACCGGCAAGGTCTTGTGGGCAGAGTCGCAGCAAATATCCGCGCCCAGATCAATCGGATGCATCGACTGGGGGAGAAACCTCAGGTATGCACCATGGGCATTATCCACAGCCATCAGGACACCATGGCGGTGGCATACTTCCGCGATGCTACGGATATCCGCAACCATTCCCAGATAATCCGGACTGGTCAAGTAAACGGCCACAGGTTTCTCCTGCGCGTTTTGCAGATATTCTTCCAGCTCCTCAGGTGTCAGGTCACAGGAAAGGTAGTTGACAGGATTACTGGGATACAACCATCTGACATCTACATCCAACAATGCAGCGGCAGTTAGAAATGCTTTATGGGCATTCCTCCCCGCAGCAACCAGAGGTTTCCTTCCTTGCTCTTTGGCATAGAGTGATAGCAAATACAGCATCGCCCGGATACACTGGGAGGAACCTTCCGTAGAATAAAAGGTCCTGCACCCAAACAGAGCGCTTGCGTTGGCTTCGCTTTTGGCGATAATACCTTCTGCCTCGTACAAGCTGTCTGCTCCCTGAATCTCCGTAATATCCAGGTGCTCCAGCCCAAGAAAAGCATTACCCTTGTGTCCCGGCATATGTAGGCGACAGGTATTCGACTGGGCATATTCCCGGACAAAATCACAGATTGGGGTATCCATCTTATTCACCCAAGGCACGGGCAACTGCTACCATGATGGCGCACTCCATTCGTTTGCGGAACAGCTTACAGCCGTCCTCATAAACGCCGGTAACAGAACCGGTGGCATGGTAAGCATTGGCAGCGCAGCCGCCGGAGCAGTATAATCTTGCCCAACAATCCCGGCACTCGGGATGGGCATAGACATTGCATGCAGCAAATTCGTCCTGGATCCCGGTGTTGGTGACACCGTCCCAAATATTGCCCAGCTTGAATCGCTCCTCACCGACGAATTGATGGCAAGGATACAGATCGCCCCAAGGCGTGACAGCCATATATTCCGTGCCGCTGCCGCAGCCGGAGATACGCTTGTAGATGCAGGGACCACCGGACAGATCGATCATGTAATGGTAGAAGGTAAAGGGCTTACCCTGCTTGTCCCGCTCCAGCATCAACTCCGCCAGTTTTTCATACTGGTCCATGACGATGGTCATGTCTTCTTCTGTCAGACCGGAGGGATCTCCCGCAGCACAGACAATAGGCTCCATGCTCAGTTCATTGAAGCCCAAATCCAGCATAGTTTGAATATCCTTAAGAAAATCGGGATTCGCGTGGGTAAACGTGCCACGCATGTAATATTCCTTGCCGCCACGAGCTTCCACGAATTTCTGGAATTTGGGAACGATCTTCTCCCAGCTGCCGTTACCTGCATAGTCTACCCGGAATCGGTCATGGATCTCTTTTCGTCCGTCCAGGCTCAGCACCACATTGCTGCATTCCCGGTTGGCCCACTCGATCACGTCGTCGTCCACCAGAACACCATTGGTGGTCAGTGTAAAACGGAAGTTTTTACCCTTTTCCTTTTCAACGCTCCGTGCGTAGGCAACCAGATCCTTCACCACCTGGAAGTTCATCAAAGGCTCGCCGCCGAAGAAGTCCACCTCCAGATTCCGACGGGTACCGGAATTGGCAATTAAGAAATCCAGCGCTTGCTTGCCCACCTCATAGGACATTACTGCTCTATCTCCATGGTATTTTCCCTGACTTGCAAAGCAGTAAGAGCAGTTCAAGTTGCAGGTGTGCGCCACATGAAGGCACAACGCCTTTACCACACCGGCGGTCTTCTGCTTCAGCTTTCCAGCCATAGGCTCAAAATTATCGGGAGCAAAGAGCTTTCCGGCATCCTTCAGCGCCTCCACCTGGGCGTAACATTCCGCAATATCCTCTTGGGAAATATCGCTGCGGGCAGCATATTTTTCTTCCATAGCCAAAAGGATATCTTCCCGGCTTTTTTCTTCAAACAGAGTGATGATATCGTAGGCAACTTCGTCCACCACATGGACAGAACCGGAACAAACATCCAAAACGATATTATATCCACCCAGCTTATATTGATGAATCATTTCTTTTCTCCTTTACGAAAAAATGCCGCCGGGATCGGCGGCATTTTAGGGTATGCAATTACTTGCTCTCCTTGGTGCTCTCGCACTTCTGGTTTGCAATGCCGCAGCTGGTCTTGCAAGCAGACTGGCAGGAGGTCTGGCACTCACCGCAGCCGCCGTTCTTAGCGCTGTCGCACAGGTTGCGGGTCTCGATGGTCTTGATATGTTCCATGGTATCACCTTCCATTTTGAAATTTATGCAATAAGTTTAGCACAACCTATTTTCTATGTCAATCACATTTTTCATACTTTTCGAAGTGAATTATGCAAAGAATATCGACTGACTTCTGTTTTATTCCGATAAAAAGCGTTTTTGCTGTTACTTTTGTGCGTAGGATCAAAACCTCTTTTCTATAATCCAAGAGTCCTTTTAGTTATGCAACGTATCTTCTTTGCCACGGTAGACCACAAGCTTGCAGAAGAGGAATTCCAGCACAAAGTTTGCAAGCATGGTGATGATCAGAATGATAAAGTCATTTACGCCTACTCCCTCTGCCAGATTGCCCAGGTATGTAGACAGAGGTGTAAACACAAGATAGAATCCAAACACCTTCGCCATAGCCACCGGCACATTGGCTGCAGACTTGAAGGTATACCGGCGGTTAAGGGTAAAGTTCCATAGAATCGACAGCACCAGAGATATCAGATACGGAATCCAGTAATCCTGAATGAAGAGCTCCATAATTGCGAAGGAGCCTATCTGAATGACACCTGCAGAGATAGAAAACAGCGTAAACTTTACTGCCTGCCATAATTGTTTTTTATCTTTCATTTCCCCATCCTCCTCAAATCTGCTTTACGAAGCAGCGACGGCGCTTGTGCTGTTCTTTCTCAAAATGCCGCCAAAGGCTTTGTATCTTTGTGTTGGTTTCCAGCATAGGACCGGTTTCGCAGTACATAACCTTGTTCTCATTTAGTTTCTTCAGCAGTGTACTGATCAGTATTGCCGGTAAGCCTTGTGCCTGCAGTGTAGGATCGACAGCTACTAAGAACATTTCCAGTGTGTCATTTTTGCCACGCAGGGCACGGAGCATTCGTACAATACCAAAAGGAAGGATCTTTCCGTTTGACTTTTTCAGTGCTTTTGCAATAGACGGAACCATAATGCCAAAACTGACAATGTTATCTTCCTTGTCCTTGATGGCACAAATATAATCCAGATTCACTAGAGGGATATATCCATCAATTGTGCTGCGGATAATGTCTTCCGTGAGAGGAACAGTTCCGTACAATTTGGAGTATGCCAGATCGATCAATGCAAAGGCCTCAAACGCTTCCTTATACAGCACCTTTCTATCGGTGTATGTAACCACCTTGTAGTTACCTTTCTGCAAAATTGCATTTGCAATCTTTTCAATCTTAGGAATGCCATCCTTCGGCACAGCAATCTTATGCTCGATCCAGTCGATATCCTTCTCCAATCCCAGCCGTTCCATATGTGTCAGGTAATAGGGATGGTTATAGAAAGTGATGGACATATTGAGCTTGTCAAAACCCTCGACAAGCATACCCTCGTGGTCGATATCGGTAAAGCCAATGGGACCCATAATTTCTGTATAGTTCTTCTCTTTGCCCCAAGTCACAACCGCATCAAATAACGCCTGAGATACCTCATAATCGTCGATGAAATCAAATCTTGTAAATCGGATTGCGTTCTTATCCCATTTGCTGTTGTAAGCATGGTTGATAAGTCCGGCAATTCGGCCTGCAATCTTTCCATCTTTATATGCCAAAAAAAGCTTGGTTTCGCAGAACGCATAAGCAGGATTTTTATCTGCGGAGAATGTTTCAAACTCATCACTTTCTAGGAACGGGACAAAATACTCGTTATCCTTATATAGTTTATTGGGAAACCGCACCCACGACCATAATTCCTTTTTCGTGAGTACCTCTCTAATCTCTACTCCCATACTCTACCTCTTTATCTTTTAGAAAAATAGCTTTCGCTCAATGATTTCACGGGCCGAGCTGTTAATTGCCAAGTAGATCAGTAATCCGCCAAACAGCATAAGCACGCAAAGCGGATAAATGGACCAGCCGATAAACGGCAATTGGAAGGTTACGCCCATTAGGAACTCCATCAGCAGCATAAATGCGCCCAATGCCATAATTGCTCCGCCTACAATATATAGTCTGCCTTTGTGAAGGTAATATAGCAAGGTAACAACCGTGCAAGTAATGAAACAAAGTCCCCCGATAATTGGAAGTGCAAAGCTCAAAAACCATGTTCCATCAGTAGCGATATTGATATACAGTAAGTATAGGGCTGTGGCAGCAAAATTGCAGGGCACGAAGATAACTGGATTGGGTTTCTGGAACCACATAGGCAAAGCAAATGCGATGTATGACAGCACCAACGCGCCAGCCACATAGCCGGACCATTCCAATCTCCCATCCAATTGCAGATCTGCAGCAAAGCAAACAAAGAGCGGAATCAAAAACAGGATAATCATTGAGCCGTTCAAAGCTTTGGAGCGTGACGCCTTCTTAGGCATTTTCTCGCTGGGGTAAAGCGACTTGCCAGGCCGATTAACATAGTTCGGATGGTAAACGGCGGTATTACAAAGGGGGCATTTCTTTTCCGCTTCGCCAAGCTCTACGCCACATTCAATACAATACATACCGTTCACCTCTCATTCTGATTGCTTTCTACCATAGCGGAAAGCCCCAATTTCTGCAGGACCGCAAAGAAGTGCCGTTCCAGTTCCGGGTCCTGAATATTGCGAATAAAGTTGATATAGATCGTATCTCCGTAAGACAGCATCCCGCAATTGTACGGAGCCGCTGCCTGCACACCAAGAATAAAATCAAAGCGTTTTATATACCCCGCCATCACATCCGGGACTTTCACCTGGCCCAGATTGGACAGCGTCAAGCAGGATTTTTTCTCTCCCACGCTATCAAAGATCGCCTTCATAACCATATTCTTCAGGGGCAAAGGGATCAATCGCACCAAGGGATTCCTTTCGTCATTCACATTGGTGGCGATCACGGTGCTCATATGCTTTGACGTGATCTCCGTTCCCATCTTGTGACGGATCACCTTGCAGATCTCCTCGAATGTATATTCGCCAAGCCGGGGATCCAACTCGGGAATCGTGTACATTGCAAAATTTCGCAGCGTATTACTGGGAAACAACTGCCGCAAATTGACTGGGATCAGAAGCTTTATGCGCTTCTGCCGTTTTATGTTGGGATTCTTTTCATTTTGCAGATTTAGCAGCGCTTGCATCATCACAGCGCTCATAAACACCGTTAAGGTAGCATCATACTTATGAGCGAATGCCAAAGCTTCTTTGACTCGCACCTGAAAACAAGTAAGATTCAGAATACCGTCTTTTTGAGGCTCTCCATACATATGCCATGCGTTTGTATCCTTGCGGCTTGCAGCCACAGTTCCTGCATATTTGGGAAAGCAGTCCTCCAACTCTTCTTCCATCGGTAGCGTTGTACGATCCAGAATCCCATTTTCGTAGGGAATGTGGATGTGATATTTTTGCTCAAGATATTCTGCAACAAGGTTTTTCAGGAAAATTAGCGCTCCCGTGCCATCCGTAAGAGAATGAAAAAACTCAACGGCGATGCGTTCGTGATGAACGATCACCCGGAAAGCGCATCTACGCATTTCCTCCTTGCTCATATAAGTAAGGGGATAGCTGTATTCCTCTTTGATTTCCGGTGCCGACTCTACCTGCTGCAGATAATACCAAAACGCACCTTTGCGCAAACGGGCAGCAATGGACGGGAAACGTTTCACCGTAACATCTAAAGCAGACTTTAATACATCCGTGTCCACATCATCAAAAAGGGTTACAGACTGCCGAAAGACATTGCTCCAGTTTTTCCTTCTTGCTGCAGGATAGATCTTCGCCGCATTGTCCAAGCGGACCCATTTTAAAGAATCGTTACTTTTATGCATAGGATCAAAGCTTTTCAAAGCCGACTAACAGGCCGCCCTTTTCTGCGTAGTAGCTACACAGGCCAAGATTCTTGCCAATCTTAACAACCACACCCGGAAGATCTGTCTCGATCATATTTTTCAAGGTATTGGCAGCAGACTCATTTAAGCAATGCGCCAGAATGACTTTGCCGGTTTTCAAGCCGCTTTCTTTCAGGTGCTTCAAGATCGCACTCAGAGATTTTGCTTCACCCCGACACTTATCCGTAGGCTCCAAGGTACCTGCATCACTGGCCCTGCCCACAATGCGGATACCCAAAACGCCGGCAATTTTAGCAACTGTGGGAGATACCCGCCCGTTGGCGGCGAAGTTATTAAGGGATTCCAGCATAAACAGCAGCCCGGTATGCTTTTGATATTCGGGCATATAGGCACAGATCTCTTCGTATGACTTTCCGTTGCTGATCATTTCTTCCAATTTCTCTACGATCAGGGTCAACTCAGGACCCGCGGAAAGAGAGTCAATCACAAAGACCCGTCTGCCGGGATGTTCCGTTTCGTACATATCCTTGGCGACGCAGGCAGCATTATGGCTGCCGGACAGACCACTGGTGATGGTAACACAGAAAACATCTTCCGCGTCGCCAAAGGCGGTCAACCAATCCTCGGGATTGGGGCAGGAGGTCTGGGACTTGCCCTTGTAGGACTTAAAGAAGTGGATCATCTCATTAAGATCCAGTTCCCGGTTATCTACGAACTCCCGCGCAGCGGTAATGATTTTCAGCGGTGCCACATCAAACGCGACGGTCTTTAGTTCCATCAAATTTGCGGAAGAATCCGCAACGATTTTTACAGTTCTCATAAGGTGATTTACCCGCCTTTCGTTTTCATTCAAAGGGTATCATACAAGTAGGCAGGTTTCCACCCACTTCTGGAATTCTTGCTCTCCGGTGTGTAGAATTGTATATCTACTACCAGTTCAGATATCATCTGTGCTTTCCGATAAAGAACAGCGCAATGGTACCCGGGCCTGCGTGTGAGCCAATGACAGGGCCGATCTCAGTAATCAAAGTAACTTCCGCACCATGCCGCTGCTTCAAAATATCAGCCAGTTGCTTGGCATCGTTTTCAGCCTCTGCATGGGAAATAAAGATCGGTGTGTTCTTTTCTTCATAGGAAAGCTCAGCATATTTCTCTGCCAGCGCCTCAATGGCCTTCTTTCTGCCACGGGCGGTAGAAACCTTGACCAAATGGCCTTCCTCGTCCATCTGCAGAATCGGTTTGATACCCAACACGCCGCCTGCAAAAGCCACCAGCGGGCTGACGCGGCCGCCCCGCTTCAGATACTCCAAGTCATCCACGGTAAACCAAATGCAATGCTGGGGGACCAGGGATTCAATGTAGGCTGCGTTTTCTTCAATGGTAGCGCCTTCGTTCTTTTTGGCAACCGCCATATAAACCATAAGGCCACCGCCTGCTGAGGCTGCCAGCGTATCCACGATCACAATCTTCCGATCCGGATAAGATTCCTTCAGTTCCGCTGCTGCCATGTGGGCAGAATTGACTGTGGTGCTGAGGCCGGAGGAAAATGCCACATACAGAATGTCCTTGCCTTCCTCCAAAATAGGTGTAAACGCACGGGCAAAGGTATCAGCATTGATCGCTGCAGTTCTGGCATGCGCGCCTTGACGCATACGGTCATAGAAGTCATGGTTAGAAATGTCTGTGCCGATATATTCTTTGTCCTCTCCGTCGAAAGAAAAGGTCATGTTGGCATAGGGTACGCCCCACTTTGCCAGCAGCTCCGGGGACACATCACAGCAAGAGTCTGTAAAGATAATATATTCGTTCATCCGTCTAATTCCTTTCAAATTAAGCTAAGGGTTTTTTGCGAACAAAGAGCACGCCCAGTGTGTTAGCACCGCAGTGTGAAGAAATAGTACAACCTGCTCTGGTAACAAACACCTCTTTGAAGGGCAATGTGTTCTTAACTGCGGTCACTACACTCTCTACAACCTGAGGATCGCAGCCTGCGTGGGTTACGAACACGCGGTCAAGGTCAATATCCTCTTTGTCCGCCAAGCGTTCAGCAACATATCCAATCAACACCTTCTCAAACTTACCACGATACTTCTTTCCAACGCCCATTGCACCGTTCTTAACATTGATGCAGGGCTTCAGCTGGAGCAGGTTTGCTCCAAAAGCAGCAACAGCAGAGCAACGACCACCTTTTGCCAGGTATTCCAGATTGTCCACAATAAAGGAAGCATCTACGCAATCAGCAAGAGTTCTGACCTTTTCGGCAATCTCTTTTGCTTCCAAGCCCTGCTTTGCCATTTCCGCTGCTGCGATGACCAACAGGCCGTTACCGGTAGAGAGGTTTTTGGAATCCACCACATGCACATCTTCAAAATCTTCCGCTGCAACTCTGGCATTGTTATAGGTCGCAGACAAAGAAGAACTGATGGTAAAATGAATTACTGCACTGCCATCTTTTGTAAGTTCCGCAAAGTACTCAGCACTCTCTGCCATGTTGATCGCAGAAGTCTTGGGCAGCTGGCCGGTCTTTGCGTGGTGCGCATAAATATCATCGGGGGTAATATCGAAACCATCCCGGTACAGATCGTCTCCCAAGGAAACACCCATAGGAATGATCTTGATTTGGTAGCGGTCGATCAGTTCCTGGCTCAAATCGCAGGTGCTGTCGCTAGAAATTACAATTTGCTTACTCATAAAACTATCTCTCCTATTATTCAGGTTGTTCAGTAAATTCAACGCAAAAACAGATGCAGTAGCTTTTCATAAAGCTTGCTCTTAAAAGGCTGGTATCGCATAGGCAGATCCATCCATGTCTTTTTATCTACAATGGATTTGTAATGGGAGAATGCATCAAAGCCATCTCTGCCGTGATAGGAACCCATACCGCTTGCGCCAACGCCACCGAAGCCCATCTCGCTTGTAGCAAGATGGATCACCACATCATTGATGCAACCGCCGCCATAGGAAAGCTCAGTGGTTACACGCTTAATATGCTTTTTGTCACTTGAGAAAAGATACAGTGCCAACGGCTTATCTTTGTCCTTAAGCTCATCCATAAGCGAATCAAAATCGCCAAAGGTAAGAATCGGCATAATGGGTCCGAAGATTTCTTCGCCCATAACCGCATCATCGCAGGTTACATTGTCCATAACGGTCGGTGCGATTTGGCAAGTATCCGCATTGACCACGCCGCCGATCACCACCTTGCGTTGATCGATCAGCCCCCGCAGACGGGCAAAATGCTTTTCGTTGATGATCTTTCCGTAGTCTTTATTTTCGAGAGGATTCTGGCCATACTGCTTTTTGATCTGCTCTATAACCTCTGCTACGAATTCGTCCTTAATGCTTTTTTCGCAAAGGATATAGTCAGGAGCCACACAGGTCTGGCCGCAGTTGAGGTATTTGCCCCAAACAATGCGTTTTGCAGCCAGCTTGATATTGGCACTTGCATCCACAATACATGGGCTCTTGCCGCCCAGTTCCAGTACAGCCGGTGTCAGATGCTCTGCCGTATGGCGAAGAACCTCTCTGCCCACAGCCTGACTTCCTGTAAAGAAAACGAAGTCAAATTTCTGTTCAAGGAGCGCTGCATTCTCGGCTCTGCCGCCCGTAACGACGGCGACATACTCAGGCGCAAAGCACTCGGTAATGATCTTTTCTATCATCTTGCTTGTAGCCGGAGAATAGGCACTGGGCTTTACAATGGCGGTATTACCTGCCGCAATGGCATCAGCCAGGGGATCAATCGCCAAAAGGAAGGGATAATTCCAGGGACTCATAATGAGCGTGTTGCCGTAAGGCACAGGCTGCTTGAAACTGTGGGATGCAAACTGCGCCAGGGGCGTGTACACCGTCTTTCTTCTGGCAAATTTCCTTGTATGGCGGATCATATAGGAAATTTCCGAAAGCACTAGACCGCTCTCGCACATAAAGCCTTCGTAGTGGCTCTTGCCGAGGTCAGTTTTTAGTGCGTCGTTCACCTCGGTTTCATATTTCTTCACAGTGGCGTACAGCTTTTTCAGCTGTTCGATACGAAACTCCACCGGAACGGTCACACCGCTTTTGTAATACGCTCTCTGCTTTTCAAGCAGGCTTTTTATTTGTTCGCTTGTCATTTGCCTTGCTCCAATCTGCCACTTGATAATAAAAGTTTTCCAGTTCCTTCCGTGTCAACAAGATCGGCACGGGGTATAACGGATTGGCTTCCTTTTCGGCGTGTTTTGCCAAAGCAGGAATGTCTTTTTCCTGAATGTCGGAAAGTGTATTCGGGATACACATTCTGGCATTCAATTCTTTAACGGCATCGATAAATTTGATCGCACCGGTCATTGGGGTATCCTCTTCGGTTGCGACACCTGCCGCAATGCCGAGCCGGTGCAGTTTCTTGTGTACGCACTTTCCGTAGCTTGCAAGAACATAGGGCATCATCACCGCGTTGGCAAGACCGTGGGGCGTTCCGTATTTGCCGCCGAGAGAATGGGCAAGGGCGTGGATATAGCCCACATAAGACTTTGAGAATGCAATGCCTGCCTTGTATGCGGCATGAAGCATATTTTCTCTTGCTTCGTGGTCATGACCATTGGCATAAGCCTTTTCTACATTTTCGAAAACCAGCCTGGTCGCTTCCAGTGCCAGCTGTCTGGTTTCTTTTGTAGTGGAACGGCCGATATAGGCTTCCACAGCGTGGGTCAGCGCATCCACACCTGTTGACGCAGTGAGATGGGGCGGCAATGAGTATGTAAGAGATGCATCCAACACCGCATAATGGGGAATGATCGGAAAACTCATGATCGCATATTTTCGGTGCGTGTCGGTATCCGTAATCATGGCTGCCAAGGTGGTTTCGCTGCCTGTTCCGGCAGTGGTGGGAATGGCGATCAGGGTTGGCAGTTTGCGCCATACCTTCAGCTTACCGCCTAACTGATTGACAGTTCTCCTGGGATATGCAACCCGGGCGCCGACAGCCTTTGCGCAGTCCATGGCAGAGCCTCCGCCAATGGCGATCAATGCGTTGCAGTTATGGGTCTTATATACCTTCAGCGCATCTTCCACATTCTGAACCGTAGGGTTCGGCTGGGTATCTGCATAGATACAATGGGGAATTTTGCTTGCTTCCAGGGCTTCGACTACAGGCTTTACCAAACCGTTTTTTACGATACCGCTGTCAGTAACGATCAGGACAGATTGGATTTTTTCTTTTTCAATCACTTTGCCAAGCTCCGAACAGGAGCCGATGATTTGAGGCTCTCTGTACGGAAGAACCGGCAGTGCCATTCTGAATGCCGCTTGAAATGTGCGGCAAAAAATTTTTGCAAAAATGTTCATCGTTTGGGGAGACCTTCCTTGCTAAGAGTTTGGAGATTGGTGGTGATCAGCTCCAGGCAGCGGTAAAACACTTCCCGCTCCTCGTCCGTCATACCGGAGCCAGCCAGCTCCAC
>JAZQWQ010000143.1:0-16524 GCA_045632385.1 Faecousia sp. | reverse complement strand
AAGCGCCAGTACGACGGTCAGATCGCCTTGGGGTATGTTGCCTGGTACGGCTTGGGCAGAACCCTCATCGAAGGCCTTCGCATGGACAGCCTGTATTGGGGTTCTTTCCGGGTCAGCCAGCTTTTGGCAGCCATCAGCTGCTTCGCTGCAGCGGTGGTATTGGTCGTACTTGCCTTCCGGAAGCACAACCCCGAGAAACTTTATGTAAACCAAATTGCTGTGGAAACGAAAATGGATATCATCACCACAGAGGAAGCTGTTTTGGACGAAATCCCGGCGGAAGAAGAACCGCAGGAGACGGAAGAATGATGAAAAAAAGTGTTCTGATTTGCGGCTTGTGTCTTTTGCTGTGCGGCTGTCAGACAGCTCCGGAGAGCACTACGGCTGTGACGACCCAGCCGGTGACGACGGCAGAAACGACCATAGAAACAACCGCAGAAACCACCCAGAGCCCAACCGTTCCCCGGGAATTTGGTTATGACGGAGATTACCGCACCTGCCTGACGGAAGAAACCCTTTTGGGAATTGACGTGTCCAGCTTCCAGAAGGAAATTGACTGGGAGCAGGTAAAAGCTGCCGGCATCGAATTTGTGATGATTCGGGTAGGCTTCCGGGGCTACGGAGAAAAAGGCGGTTTGGTAGAAGACAAATATGCCCAGACCAATTACGAGGGCGCAAAGAAAGCCGGTCTGAAAGTTGGCGGCTATTTCTTCTCCCAGGCGACCACGACCGCTGAAGCGGTGGAAGAAGCGGACTATGTAAAAGGTTTGACCGCCACATGGGAAATGGATCTGCCCTTTGGCTTTGACTGGGAATGTCATACCGAGGAATACCGGACAGCAGATGTAGATGCCCGAACGCTCACCGATTGTACCAAAGCCTTCTGCGAGGCCATGGGCGGCAATGTGATTTTGTATGCAAACCCCGACCAATCCCCCAAGGAAATGCTTTGGGAAGAGGTCTCACAGTACGGTTTGTGGCTGGGCGATTACCGGGAAAGCCCGGAAGATCCGGAAAAGCTGATGATGTGGCAGTATACCAACGAGGGGAAAGTTCCCGGTATCCGGGGAAATGTAGATATCAACCTTTATTTCCCCCAATGAAAGGAAAGTAAGTTATGAAGAAGCTCATTTGTATAGCGCTGTGCGTGATCACTGTGGCTTGCTGCTGCTTTGCGGCAATGGCCAGTGGTGTAACCGAAGAAGATACAGATATTACGATTCCGATTTATAAGGCTGGCGATGCCAACGGTGACGGAAAAGTAAACCGGGCAGATGCTGACCTGCTGCTGAAATATGTCGCTGGTTGGGATGTGTCAATTAAAAAAACCCCCGCCGATGTCACCGGCGACGGCAAGATTGACGGGCTGGATGCGATGCTGCTTTTGCAGTATACCTCTGGTTTGAACGGGGTGAAACTGAAATAAAAAAATGGCGCAGTGCGTAATGCACTGCGCCAAAATTATTACTTCCAAAGGCCGTCGGGGTATTTGCCCTCTTCGGTCAGCTTTGCCAGGGCAGCCACAACAACGGGCTTATCCTGGGCGTAGGTCACGCCGTACCACTTATCACTAGATGTAAGAACCTTCACAGAAGCGACACCCTCTTTTAGCATAGCGTCCACACTCCGGGGCAGCAGGTACTCTGCCTTGGCAGGATTGCCGGGAACGGTGTTTTCCAAAAAGTCCGGGAAACCGGCCTCAATCTTCTCCAGGAAGCTGGGGGTAAAGCCCCACATATTCATAGAAACGATGGTATCAAAGGTCAGATCTTCCCAAGTTGCGCCATCGTCCTCGGTAAAATGAATGCCGTTTTCGTACTTCTCAATTTTCAAACGCTCGGCAATGTCGGTCAGGTTGTTTTCGCTGTTGACAACACAAACACCACGAGCCACGCTGCCGTGCTCGGTGACAGTGTTGCCTACCAGGTAGCCGACCATGCAGTAGTCAGCCTTTTCCTTGTCCTGGGCGGTGCATAAGTAATCGTAGATGACCTTAAATGCGCTCTTGCCGTAGTAGTCATCGGAGTTGATAACCGCAAAGGGCGCGCCGTCAATCTCTTCTTTGGCGCACAGCACTGCGTGGCTGGTACCCCAGGGCTTTACACGACCTTCGGGAATGGTGAAGCCGGCAGGAATCTTATTCACTTCCTGATAGGCATAGCGAATTTCCATAGGACATTTCTCCAAACGCTTGCCCACCATCTCCATAAAGTCCTCACGGATAGCTTCTTTAATAATAATGACAGCGGTGCGGAAACCGGCCTCATAAGCATCAAACAGAGAGAAGTCCAAAATGGCTTCGCCCTGAGTGCCAACAGGATCGATCTGCTTCAGGCCGCCGTAACGGCTGCCCATACCGGCGGACATAACCACCAAAACAGGTTTTTTAGGCATAGTAACGTCCTCCTAAAATTATGTTCTTCTCAATTATAGCATCTGTTCGGGAAAAAGCAAGGTTTCATCCAAATAAATTGCATTTCCACTGATTTTTTTCCAGGAAAAGCAAGAAATCAGCTCTTTTGCGCTGATAGCTTCCGATCGGTCAATCAGACCGCAGGCATAAGCCAGAGCACCGATCACCTGTTCCGCTTTGAAATTTTTTTGCAGCTGACCCAGATCCAGATCCCGGTCACGTTTGCTCAGCCGTCGACCGTCCGGAGCAAGGAGCATCGGCACATGACCGTACCGGGGGTGGGGAAAGCCAAACAGCTTTTGTAAATACATCTGCCGGGGGGCAGAGCCTAACAAATCCATTCCCCGGACAACCTCGGTAACACCGGCTTCTCCGTCGTCCACCGTCACGGCCAACTGATACACAAAAACACCATCTGCCCGTCGTACCACAAAATCACCGCATTGGGTGCGAAGGTCTTGGGAAAAATGTCCCTGGGCCAAATCCTCCAATTCCCACGTTTCATCCGGAACCTTCACCCGCCAGGACGGGGCTCTGGTAAAGGCCTCTCGTTCTGCCGTGGTCAGGTTACGACAGGTGCCGGGGTATACGTAAGTGCCGTCGGATTGGTGGGGGGCATTGACTGTATGCAATTGGCTGCGTGTGCAATAGCAAGGGTAAAGCAGCCCCAACTCTCGTAATTTTTCAAAATAGCCCTCATAAACGTGGCTTCGCTGACTTTGGGGCGCAGTTTCTATGTCCCAATCCAAACCCAGCCATGTAAGATCTTTCCGGAGGGTTTGGGCAAATTCCTCGCTGGTGCGCTCTCGGTCCAGATCTTCCATTCGCAGCACCATCTGCCCTCCTTGGCTGCGGACAGACAGCCACGCAAGAAGTCCGGCAAATACATTGCCCAGGTGCATACGGCCCGAGGGCGTGGGCGCAAATCGACCAACTACGGTTTCTTCCATTGTGCGCACCTTCCTTTCCTGCTTATTTTACTAAAATTTTTCGTTGCTGTAAATATGCTCTTCGACAAAATTATTACTGCCGCCATGCTACCATAAATACAACTTTATGAAAGGTTGTGTTTACATATGATGGTCTCCCTGCAAAGCTATGTGCATCAGGGCAAATACCGCCTGCGGGACTTGATCGCAAATCCAAAAATTCAACTGTTCGCCCGGGCTGCCGGATACTTTTTGGCTGGGTTTGGGCTCAGCGCCGCCAGTTTGAACAACGCTTGCTTGCCCCTTTCGGCTGCACTGGTCTGTGCCGGTAGCGGCTGGTCCGCTGTGCTGGTTTCTCTGGGAAGTGCTTTGGGGTATTGGCTTTTTTGGGGCAGTGCCGGGTTGCAGGGTCTATTGTGGGTAGGCGCAGCCTTTTTGGTGTCCTTGTTTTTGGGCGAGCGACGACTGGTCCGGGAAACACCCCTGTTGCTGCCGGCAGTGGCTGGCTTAATCGTGTCCGCTTCCGGTGTGCTGTTTCAGGCTTGGTTAGGCGATACGACATCGGTGGATATTTATCTGATCCGGGTGGTGCTGGTTTGTGGAACAACCTGGCTGTTTTCCCGGGTCATGCAAGGGAGAAACCCAATTTTGGAGTGGTTGACTCTGGGTTGCGGAGTTTTGGCGCTGGCACAAATTGCGCCTTTTCCGGGATTTAGTTTGGGAGTTCCTGTTGCAGCGGTGGCGGCGGTGTCCGGTGCATTTCCGGCAGCAGCCCTTTCCGGATTGGCGCTGGATCTTGCCGGGATCACCTCTGTTTCTATGACGGCTGTCTTTTGCGGTTGTTTTCTTATCCGGTTTTTGCCGGAATATCCCAAGTGGCTGGGGGCAATCGCACCGGCCGGGACGTATCTTTTGGTAATGCATCTGTCTGGGCATCTGGATTTTGCACCTTTGCCCGGATTGCTGTTGGGTGGTTTTGTGGGAGTCTTTTTCCCGTTGCCCCGGAAAATGCCCAACCGCCGGGGGGAAACCGGGGTGGCGCAGGTGCGGCTGGAAATGGTTGCCGGTGTCTTGGCGCAAACGGAGCAGCTGCTTCTGGAAGCGCCGGAGCCACCGGTAGATGAGGACGCCCTCATTGTCCGGGCGGCAGATCAGGCCTGCAACGGATGCCCTTGCCGAAAGCATTGCAAGGACAGCGCAAGACTTCCGGGATTGCCTGCCGCCTTGCTCCACAAACCGCTGCTCACTCCGGAGGAGCTTCCTATTATTTGCCGGAAAAGCGGACGCTTCCTGGCAGGTTTGCATCGCAGTCAGGAGCAGCTGCGCTCCATTCAGGCAGACCGGCATCGCCAGCAGGAATACCGGGCGGCCATCACCCAGCAGTATCGTTTTTTGTCAGAATATTTGCAAAAACTTTCTGACGGTCTTGCCAAACGAACCACCGGCCTTACCACTTGCTTTGCTCCACAGGTGCAGGTCTATGGCAACCGACCGGCCCGGGAAAATGGGGACAGATGTTTGATGTTTGCCGGGACAAGCTGTCAGTATTATGTGCTTTTGTGCGATGGGATGGGTACCGGCCCGGGAGCCGTGGAGGAGGCCAAAACAGCCGGAAATTTATTGCGTCGGTTGCTGACAGCCGGATATCCGGCAAATCACGCGCTGGAAAGCCTGAACAGTCTTTGTGCGTTGCGAAGCCATGCCGGAGCAGTGACGATAGATTTATTGGAATTGCAATTGGAAACCGGAAAAGCCACACTGCATAAATGGGGCGCAGCCCCCAGCTATCTGGTCAGTACAGCCGGAGCTGAAAAAATTGGGACAGCCGGGCCGCCGCCGGGTCTGTCTGTGACAGATTGCCGGGAAACGACGTATCGGCTGTCCCTGCACCGGGGAGAGATTCTGGTGCTGGTCAGTGACGGAGTCGCCGAAGCAGATGCGTTGCGCTGCTGCCTGGAACGGGTAGGTTTGTCGCCGGGGGAGCTGGCAGTGGGATTGCTGACTCGCGCTCAGTTAGGGGGAGAGGATGATGCCACAGTCGTGACCGTTCGCTTAGGACCAAAGGGCGTACACCCGTCTTAGACAAGATACCACATTTTCTTTGCGAAGTTTGTCGAAACACAAGATGTTGATGTGCTTTTTTGAGAAAATCACAACATACTGCGAAAAAAAGGGACACCTTATCAAAAGGTGTCCCTTTTTATCATAATGGAGATTGTTTGATTTTCGCGTACCGACGGGGGAATTCTTTCGGTGTCGGCGCTACTTTTTTCAAAATAACGACTTTGTGGGCGGTATCTTCAATGGGAAATTCTGCGATCTGTTCCAGCTTCAGACCCAGCCGACGAATCGCATTCTTGGCTTCATCGATTTCTTCCTGGGCGGCAGTTCCTTTCATTGCCAGCACATAGCCGCCAACACGAACATAAGGCGCAGTCAGCTCCAAAAGCACATTCAGTCGCGCCACAGCCCGGGAGGTTGCCACATCGTACTTTTCCCGGCGCTCTGCCACAGCTTCTTCAGCCCGGGCGGTAATGCATCTGGCTTCTACACCCAATTCCGGCAAAATTTGCGCCAGCCAGTTCATCCGCTTTCCCAAAGAGTCCAGCAAAGTCAGCTTCATCTCCGGGCAGGCGATCTTTACCGGCACACCGGGAAATCCGGCGCCACAGCCCACATCGATCACTTGCTTCCCCTTCAGGTTCATCACCTTCAAAAGGGAAATGCTGTCTAACAAATGCAATCTTGCCGCTTTTTCCGGCTCAGTAATGGCGGTCAGGTTCATCACCTTGTTTTGCTCCACCACAGCCTCACCAAAATCGCATAGCTTCTGACAGGTTTGTTCGTCCAATTCCAGCCCCAGTTGGGGCAGCCCCAGTTTCAGGGCCTCTAACATATTACTCATTTCTTTTTGCCTACGGTAAGATCTACCTGCGCGGGATCCAGGGGATTAAAGGGGGCTTCCTGCTCCATATGCAAAGGTGTGACATATTCCTGAAGATACCAGCTGGTCAAAAGATCCACAACAGTCTCATACTCGCTGTAGGTGATCAGAGGCTCCCGGGTCTCCTCGGGTTCTGTTCCTGCTGTTACATTATCATTGGAACGGGACTGGGTGACAGTTACCTGCTTGGTCTTTCCGTAAAAATCGGTATAGTCTTCCAGATCTGCCCGGAGCAGATTGCTTACGCCGCTATCTGCTTCTTTGGCACAAGCCTGTGCGGTGCTGGTGGGCGCAGAGAGCAATGCATCATAGCATTCCTTGTAAGCGGTCAGATAAGCGGAATACTGAAAAGCGGGGGAAGGATGGTAAATTCCAGCCAAAAATGCGCCAAACTGGGCATCCTGCTCGGTGTAGATGCTCATCCGGTGGCAAATTTCTTTGCACATCGCAAAAGGCAGCAGCGCAGCAGGAACATCCGGGTTTACGCATGCCTCACCGGTCAGGGGAACGGTGACACCACTATCCCGGCGCAGCGTGTAGGTGCCATGGAAGGTCAGCTTCTTGACAGGTGCTGTAGAGCCGGAAAACACGGAAATTGCCTTTTCGTAGGTCAGATATTCAAAACCTTTACCGGCCTGTGTGGCCAGGTCTTCAAATGTGCCGAAATCCGGGTTGCCTTTTCCGTCACGGGCCACTTGCTTGGCAAGCTCGTTGGCCTTGTCCCGGAAATAGATGGTTGCCTCGCTCAGTTCCGTCACAGTATAGTCTGTGATTGTCAAGCGTACGTCATCAGCCAAGGGGCTGGCATATTCGTTCAGGCCATAAAGACCGGTGTTGAGCATTGTGACCAGCGATATGGATGCCAGAACCCAGCCGAACCACTGAATGGGGTTCCAGTGCAGAATGATCATTAAAATAATACTGACCAAGCCCAAAAGCACCATCAGAATGATCGCTACCTGCCAAAGACAGAAGGGCATTGCGCCGGACCAGTCTGCCAAAGCGTTGACCACCAGCCGGGTAACGTAGGGATATATCATATCCACCAAAATGCTGTGGGCCTGAGCGATTTGATGCAGCGCCCAGCCGATTGCCAGGAAAATGCCGGCAACCAGATATCCACGCCAATATTTCAAAGGACATTCCTCCTTTTATGTTTCTAATATATCACACTATAGTATAGCACAAAAAACACCGCTTGTCTGCCCCTATTTTTGCTTTTTTTCAAAAGTTCCCATTACACCATCCCGGAACACCCCTGTGACCCGGATGGGAAGCACCTGATTGTGCAAGTTTTCCCCGGAAACGTAGACTTTTACATAGTTGGGAGCGTGGCCGGTGAAGAAATCTTCCTCCGGCTCTTCAAATAAAACGTCCAAAACATTTCCTGTCAGGTTGCTTCGGTAGGTGACAGACATTTTTTCTGCAACCGCAACGGCTTCCCGGCTTCGTGCCTCTTTTACCGCATTACTATGCTGTCCGGGCATTTTGTCAGCCGGAGTGCCGGGGCGACGGGAGTAGGGGAAAATATGCATATCCGCAAAGCCACATTCCTGAATGAAAGACAGGCTTTTTTGAAATTCTTCCTCAGTTTCTCCCGGAAATGCCACAATCATATCTGTAGTGATGGCGCAATCTGCAAAATGCTTTTTCAGCAGTGTAACACTTTCTAAATATCGGGAGGTGTCATATTTCCGTTTCATACGTTGAAGTACTGTATCACAGCCGGATTGCATAGAAAGGTGGAACTGGGGGCATAGATTGGGCAGCGATTTCAGACGCTGGCAAAATTCTTCTGTAACAATGCGCGGTTCCAGCGAACCCAACCGGATACGCATATCCGGCACTGCCTGGCAGATGGCTTCCACCAGCACGGTCAGCTCCGGTTTTTGGGGGAGGTCTTTGCCCCAGGAGGCAATTTCGATACCGGTGATTACCAACTCCCGATAACCTTGCGCCGCCAGCTGTTTTGCCTGCGCTACCGCCCAGGAAAGCTCCGCAGAACGGATCGGCCCTCGGGTATAGGGGATAATGCAGTAGGTGCAGAAATTGCAGCAGCCGTCTTGTACTTTCAGCATTGCCCGGGTGCGACCCTCCAGACCGCCGGCGGGTAGAACCTCAAAAACCCGGCGCTTTAAAGCCTCATCTAAAATTTTGCCCCGGGTACGATTTTCCATACACTGCAGCATTTGCTGCACAAAGGCTTCCCGTTCTGCACTGCCACCAATTACGTCTACATCCAGCTTTTCCACTGCGGCTGGATCGTGCTGGCTGTAGCAGCCACAGACACCGATCACCGCCTGGGGATTGTCCCGGCGGCATCGGCGGATGACCGCCCGGTTTTTCTTGTCAGCCACAGCTGTGACAGAGCAGGTATTGATAATATAGCCGTCGCAAGGCTGTGAAAAGTCACAAACTGTATGCCCCAAAGCTGACAGCAACTGCTCCATAGCCTGGGTTTCATACTGATTTACCTTGCATCCTAATGTGTAAAAACCAAATTTCATAGTCAATTTCACCAAAAATAATAGTGTGCTTTTGTATATATCGTATAATTTCCTAATTGAAATCCCCAAAATATCTGCTATAATATGGTTTGTGTGTTTCTTTGGGATTTGCACCATTATAACGCAAAAGGCAAGATTTGTACAGTAGGAGGTTCGCGGATGCATCAATTTGATATTTGTGTCCGGTCCTTCCGGCAGATCCAGGACTTTGTAGCCCTGGCAATGGTACAGCCTTTTGAGGTGCTTGTGGGCAATGAGCAGAAGCAGGTCAATGGAAAGAGCTTTATCGGCATGTTTACCTTGGACTATACCCGTCCTCTTCCGGTGCATGTAAACTGCTCTGAAGAACAATTTGGCCGTTTCCTCAAAGCTGCAAATGAATTGCTCGCATAGGCCATCCTCCTTCCAGGCCTGATCCCTCCCCTCTTTTTTAACTGCCCTGGAAATATTCGGGGCGGTTTTTTATAAGGAAAACCCGGTGTAAGAATTTCTTACACCGGGTGCTTTTATTCTTTCGGGGGTTCTGCCTTGGGTCTGCGGTGGCGACGACGGTTCCGGTTTTTGGACGCGTTTGCCGGAGCATCCTCTTTCGGCTGTTCTTTTTGCGCAGGTTGTTCCGCTTTTTGTTCAGCGCGAGGCTTTCCACCTCTGCGCCGACGGTTTTGATGGCGGTTTTTCTGCTCTGCCGGTTCTTCCGGCGTGATCTCCTGCTCCTCCGCAATGGTTTCTGTAGAATAGCGGAACTTAATGGGGTCTAAGAACATACGGCCATCTGTTTCCTCTTCCTGCTTCTTTCGGACCTTTTTTGCGCCGGAAATCGGTGCAAGATCATCCGGAATGGGAGGATCCGTCTTTTTGGCCTTGCCATTGCGCAAAACGGCAATGTCTGCATTGTTATAGGCGCTCATACCTTCGGGACGGTCTTCTAATCGCACTTTTACGCGCTGCCGGAGCAAGTCCAGTTCTACGACTGTACCACGGCCGTCAACGGTATCTACCAGAGAGTCCAGCTTGGGACTGTTCCGAAGCAGATCTTCATAGGCATCCTGTTCGTATTTCAGACAGCACATCAGTCTGCCGCAAGTGCCGGAAATCTTTGTGGGATTCAGACTTAGGTTTTGAGTCTTTGCCATTTTGATAGAAACAGGCTGGAAATCATCCAGAAAGCTGGCGCAGCAGAAAGGTCTGCCGCAAATGCCCAGACCGCCGACCATTTTGGCTTTATCCCGGACACCGATTTGCCGCAGTTCGATTCGGGTGTGGAAGGAACTTGCCAAAACCTTGACCAGCTCCCGGAAGTCTACACGCTCGTCTGCAGTGAAAAAGAACAGAATTTTGCTGCCATCAAAGGCACATTCGGCAGAAACCAGCTGCATATCCAGGTTAAATTCCCGGATCTTTTCCTGGCATACCGCAAAGGCCTTTTCTTCCTTTTCCCGGTTTTCCTTGGCGGTCTTTTCGTCGGCAGGGGTCGCCAACCGCAAAACCTGCCGCAAAGGTGCAACCACCTCTGATTTGGAGACCCGGTGATTTCCGGAGGTGCAGTAGCCATACTCTGCACCCCGGGCGGTGTCCATAATCACGTGGTCACCGGCCTTGCAGGGAATCCCTGCCGGGTCAAAATAATAAATTTTCTGGCCGGGGCGGAATTGAATATCAACCACTTCCACCATTTCCGGCATCGTATTCTTCTGGTCTTCCATGTATATCTCCTTAAAGATTCCAAATCAGGTAACTGCAGACAGCAGCGCCTGATACATTTTCCTGGGTATATTCAATTGCTTTTTGCAGATAGCGGATGGCCTGCAGCAATTCTTTGGAACTGCGTGCTTCTGCCAGATATTTTACCTGCTGGGTAGCGGCTTGCATACCACTGCGGCAGGACAGCGCTTGCTGCAAAAGGTTCAGCCACAGATTCAGTTCTTGCAGCAGCTTTTCCCGACCCCACTGCCCCATAGGGATCAGCAGATTTGTCAGTTCCAGCATATTCTTCCGGCAGAATGCTGCCACAAAGCCTTCCGTCTGTGGGCTTACAACGCTGCCTTCTTCCAAAAGCGCCTTGGCCTGTCCCAAGTAGCCACCGCTTCGAGCCATCGCACCTTGCAGCAAGGTGTCTTCTGCCTGGGGATATTCTTCTTTTAGCACCGGGAGCATTTCTTCCCGGGTAAGACTTTGCAAGTTCAGCTCTGTGCAACGGGAACGAACAGTGGTCAGAATTTTTTCCGGGTTCTCCGCCAAAAGCATCGCCACAGCATACTCCGGCGGCTCTTCCAGCACTTTCAGCAGCGCATTTTGTCCTTCTACACCCAATTCCTGGGGGAACAGATAGACTTTTCGTTCGCCCTCGTTTGGCTTTACAAACATATCATCCCGCACCTGACGGACAATTTTGACCGCCACGTTTTTGTGTTCATCGTCCTTGACAGTGATCACGTCCGGGTGTGTGTTTGCCATTACTTTCCGGCAGGCGGGACATTGCAGACAAGGCTTTTGCTGCCCCTTGCACAGCAGGGCGGCGGATAAAAGCTTTGCCAAGGTTTTTTTACCGGAGCCTTCCGGACCGGAAATCAGATAAAAATGAGAGATCCGGTTGCGGTCTATGCCGGAACGGAGGTTTTCTTTCAGTCGGGCATTGCCCAGTAAGCCTTCAAAACCCATAGGATTAACCCCACAATGCCGACAGCATCGGAATGACTTGCTTCTTTCGGCTCATAATCTGCGGCAGGAATACGGAATTGCCCTTGGGTTGTACAGAAAATGCCTGCTGAATCGTCTCGTCGGGTCCTACATAAATCAGCTGCGTACCTTCCAAAAGCACGTCTGTCAGCATCAAAAGCACCATTGCAAAGCCTTTTTCCTGACGGGTCTTTTCCATCAACTCCAAAAACTCCTCTTTTCGCTGCAGCATATTGGGACTGTCCACACAAGTAATTTGCGCCACGGCCAGATCGTAACCGGCAATGTGGAACTCCTTGTAGTCGGAGAACAACAGATCCTGAACGGACTTGCCATCTACAGAGGCAGAGAAGATTTCTTTGCCCAGCTCTTCCAACGAAACGTTGGCAATTCTTGCCATTCTCTCTGCGGTTCGCTTATCCCGGTCGGTACAGGTGGGGGATTTAAACATAACCGTATCAGACAAGATGGCAGCTGCCATCATTCCGGCCATCTTGGCAGAGGGCATCAGCCCTCTGTCCTGGAACATGCTGGCAATGATAGTATTCGTAGAGCCTACCGGCTCGTTACGTACATAAATGGGGTTGTGGGTCTGGATATCAGCCAGGCGATGGTGGTCAATGATCTCCAGAATATCCGCCTCCTCCAGGCCAGGTACGGATTGGGAGATCTCGTTGTGGTCTACCAATA
This sequence comes from Faecousia sp., assembly GCA_045632385.1. Taxonomy (GTDB): domain Bacteria; phylum Bacillota; class Clostridia; order Oscillospirales; family Oscillospiraceae; genus Faecousia. Next base: position 4,365 of record JAZQWQ010000143.1, on the reverse strand, counting down.
CCACCCGCTTTCTCCGGGGACGGAGCAAGTGGTACCGGGTGAGAACACCCACGACCTTTTCTTCCGCATCCAAAATGGGATAGCAGGGGTCACGGAACTGCAGCACTTTTTCCCGCACTTCATCTACCCGATCATCCAGGTGGAAGCAAACCAGATCTTCGGTGCGGCAAATGCCGTCGATGGACACGGCTTGGAAGATCAACCGGGCAGCCCGGTAAGCATCATAGGGCGTGGCAATAATGCAGGTCTTGGTAGGCAATGACCGCAAATCTTCGCTCAGTTCTGCCTGACACAGCACCAGGCAATTTACACCCATTTCCAAAGCCCGTCTGATCATATCCGGCTGATGCCCACACAGAACGATACTGTCCTGATTGTTAAACAGCAGATTTTCCTGCTCCTGAGGCAGGGCAATGGTCACTTCACCCTTGACAACATCTACGTTTTCACCGGCTTCGTTCAGCACACGGCCGTCCAAAACAGACAGCAGATTGAAAAGAGGCACTTCCCGTAGCTTCGCAGCGCTGATCATCTCCATATTGTAGCTGGCCACATTTTCCCGGGACAGCATACCGTAGAGTGTGCCGTCTTCATTGGTCACCGGCACAGCGGAGATGTTTTTCTGCTGCTGCAGAATTTTCCAGCCCCGACTCACGGTGACTGCTGCACTCAGCGCCGGGGGTGTGTCATATTCCAGATCACGCACCTGAGTAAACATATTGTGGATGCGCTTGGGAGGCTGGAAGCCAAAACGATCCAGCACGATCTGCGTCTCGTCGGATACGTGACCCAGGCAGGCCGCTTCATATTCCCGATCGCCAAGGGCATTACGCAAAGCTGCATAGGCCATTGCCGCCACAATGGAGTCAGTATCCGGGTTTCTGTGTCCGGTTACATAGATAGGGTCCATAGTTCGGCCTCCTTAAAACAAAAAGAATTCATAGTCTATCATTATAACAACACTATTTTATTATATCCTCCAAACGGCAAAATAGCAAGAGAAAATACTGTTGCAAAAATGAACTTATAGCGTTACAATAAAAGAAACACTTTTGGAGGTATATTTGTGGAAGTTTTAGTTACTGGCGGCGCAGGTTATATTGGTTCTCATACCTGCGTGGAATTGTTGAATAAGGGTTACGATGTGGTCGTCATTGATAATCTTTCCAACTCGAACCCGGAAAGCTTGAAGCGTGTGCAGGAGCTGACCGGAAAGAAAGTGAAATTTTATGAGGGCGATGTGCGTGATGAAGCATTGCTGACGAAAATTTTTGCAGAAAACAAGCCGGAGTGCGTTATTCACTTTGCCGGATTGAAGGCGGTGGGCGAAAGTGTGGAAAAGCCCTGGCTGTACTATGATAACAACTTGAATTCTACCCTGGTTCTGACCAAGGCAATGGAGAAAGTGGGGATGAAGCGGATCATTTTCTCTTCCTCTGCTACTGTTTACACCGCTGGAAATGAAATGCCCCTGAAAGAAACCAGCCCCACCGGCGGTTGCACCAACCCCTATGGCTGGACAAAGTATATGACCGAGCAGATTCTTTCCGGTATGGCCAACGCGGATAAGGATTGGAGCATATGCTTGCTGCGGTACTTTAACCCCATCGGCGCCCACGAAAGCGGCCGGATCGGCGAAGACCCCCGGGGCATTCCCAACAACCTGATGCCCTTTATCACCCAGGTTGCCGTAGGCCGTCGTCCCCAGCTGAATGTGTTCGGCAATGATTACGACACCCCTGACGGCACCGGTGTGCGGGATTATATCCACGTAGTCGACCTGGCCAAGGGACACGTGGCGGCTGTGGACTATGTTTTGAACAATACCGGTTGCGAAGTGTTTAACTTAGGTACCGGCACCGGTTACAGCGTGCTGGAAATGGTAAAGACCTTCCAGGAAGTGAATAATGTACAGGTTCCTTATGTGATCGCACCTCGTCGCCCGGGCGACATTGGCACTTGCTATGCAAGTCCGGACAAGAGCCGGGATGTGCTTGGCTGGCAAGCAGAGAAGAACCTGGCAGATATGTGCCGGGACAGCTGGAACTGGCAGAAAAACAACCCCAAAGGCTACGGCGAATGATCGCAGATCTTGGTAAGGAGTTTGTCAGATGCAGTATGTGTTGATGATTTTGGCTGTGGCTGGCATTGTGACGGCTGACCAGCTGAGTAAACTCTGGGTTGTAAACAGTATTCCTCTGCATACGTATATCTCCGGCTTAAAGGGCATTTTCAACCTAACCTACGTACAAAATACCGGCGCGGCCTTTTCCTCTTTTCAGGGAATGCAGTGGCTGTTTGCCTTGATTTTTGCCGTGTTTACCGCCGGAGTTCTGTGGTGTTTTATTAAGAAAAGTCTGCCCTTTTCCAATTTGGAAAAATGGTGTATTGCCGCAATTTGGGCCGGCGGTCTGGGTAATATGATCGATCGGGTGCGCCTTGGTTATGTGGTGGATATGATCAACCTGGAGTTTATGGATTTTCCTGTGTTCAATGTGGCGGATTGTTTTATTACCTGCGGCTGTATTTTGCTGATGATAAGCCTTATTTTCTTCAACCGGGAATTTTGGAAGGATGAGAAAAAATGATGCTTGTTGCAGATTTGGCGGGGGAACGACTGGACGCTTTTTTGGCGCGCAGTGTGGAGAATTTAAGCCGCAGCGGCGCCCAAAAGCTTCTGGAAGAGGGGTGCGTTTTACATAACGGAAAACCCGGCAAGAAAAACGACAAATTAAATATCGGTGATGAAATTTCGGTTACGATTCCGGAGCCGAAATCTGTGGATATTGTGCCCACCGAAATGCCGCTGGATATTGTCTACGAAGATGAAGATGTGTTGGTGCTGAACAAGCCTAAGGGCTTGGTGGTGCATCCGGCAGCCGGTCACAGTGACGATACCCTGGTCAACGGTTTGCTGTTTGCTATGGGGGATAATTTGTCCGGCATTAACGGAGAGCTGCGCCCCGGCATCGTACATCGTATTGATAAGGACACTTCCGGCCTTTTGGCAGTTGCCAAAAATGATCTGGCTCACGCAGTGCTGGCTTCTCAGCTGAAGGATCACACTATGGCAAGAACCTATGAGTGTATTGTCTGCGGCAATATGAAAGAGGACTCCGGCACTGTGGATGCTCCCATTGGCAGACACCCTACTGACCGGAAGAAAATGTGCATCAACCAAAGAAACGGGCGCAATGCCGTGACCCATTGGGAGGTAGTAAAGCGCTACCGGGGTTACACCCATTTGCGGTGCAAGCTGGAAACCGGCCGCACCCACCAAATTCGTGTGCATTTGTCTTCGATTGGGCATCCCATTTTGGGGGATGTGGTTTACGGTCATAAAAAGCCGGAGTTAGGGCAATCCTCTCAGGTGCTCCACGCAGGCGCGCTCTGTTTTAAGCATCCCCGGGACGAACGCCCGGTAATGGTCTTTGCGCCGCTGCCGGAATATTTTACCCAAGTGCTTGCCAAACTGGAAAAGCAGGTGTGATTATGAAATATCTTTTACCAAATGTACCTTTTTATAAAGCTTGTTTACATACCCACTCCACAGTATCCGACGGAAAGCTGACTCCGCAGCAGCTGCGGGATGCCTATAAGGCCAAGGGCTACAGCATCCTTGCCATTACCGACCACAGCGTTATGGTTGAGCACCAGACGCTGAACCAACCGGACTTTTTGCTGCTGACCGGCGCGGAGATCGATCTGGACATCTATACCGACCGCTTCGGGAAAGACGGTCGCCGGGAGAGACATCTTTGCCTCATCGGAAAAGACCCCAAAAAGCTTTGGGTCCCCTTCCGCGATCCCCGTCCGATCCCCAGCAGTGTGCCTTATGAAGCCGCTTGCGAAATTGCTGATATGTCCCGGCTGGGTACCACCGAGAATACAAACCAGGTCATTGCGGAATGTAACCGGCAGGGCTTTTTGGTAACCTACAACCATCCCACTGGCTCTCAGGAGAGATACCCAGATTACTGCGGCCTGCAAGGGCTTTGGGGTATGGAATACCGCAACAGCGATACCCTCGCTTCCGGCGCTGACGAAAACAATAGTCGCGTGTATGACGATCTGCTGGATATGGGCAAACCGCTGGTGCCTGTGTGCGCTGACGATACCCACGACGTCTGCCGGAAAAACGGCTATCCCTTACTGGGTATGAACTGGTGTATGATCGGCGCGGAAGAGCTTACTTATGACAGCGTGATCTCCGCTATGGAGCGCGGCGACCTGTACGCATCCTGCGGTCCGGAGATCACTTCGCTGACCCTGGATGGGGACACGCTGCGCCTTACCTGCTCCCCGGCTGACCGGGTGCAGATGTTTTCCAACACCGGCGCCCATGTGTTAGTCCATAGCAATGGC
>JAZQWQ010000142.1:0-8680 GCA_045632385.1 Faecousia sp. | reverse complement strand
AAGCTGGGTATCAAGGTAATTCTGGATGGTGTGTACTCCCATACCGGCTCTGACAGCCTGTACTTTAACCGTGAGGGCCATTTCTCCGGTGTTGGAGCTTATCAATCCAAAGAATCCCCCTATTACAGTTGGTATACCTTCTATAACTATCCCAACAACTATCACAGCTGGTGGGATTTTGATACCCTGCCCACGGTGAAGAAAATGGATCCCGCCTTTGTGGAATACATTATCACCGGGGAAGACAGCGTGGTGGCCCACTGGCTGAAGCTGGGTGCCGACGGTTTCCGGCTGGATGTGGTGGACGAGCTGCCCAACGAATTTACCGAAATGCTCAAACGGCGCATCCGGAAAGTGAAGCCCGATGCCCTGGTCATCGGCGAGGTGTGGGAAGACGCTTCCAACAAGCTGGCCTACGGTGTCCGCCGCCGCTATTTTGTGGACGGCGTGCTGGACAGCGTGATGAACTATCCTTTCCGCACCGCCATCTGCAACTATGTCAAAGGCTGGGATGATGGCAGAAGCCTGGAAGAAACGGTGATGACCCTGCTGGAAAACTACCCCAAACAGGTGGTTTTGTGCAATATGAATTTGCTGGGAACCCACGATACGCCCCGGATCTTAACGGCTTTGGTGGATGATTTTGACGGCAGCAGAGCCGAGGCGGCTGTGCGGAAACTGTCCCCGGAGCAAAAGGCTTTGGCGCAGCAGCGGCTGTTGCTGGCAACGGTTTTGCAGTATACCTTGCCGGGCTGCCCCAGTATTTACTACGGTGATGAGGCTGGCTGCGAGGGCGCAAAAGACCCATTTAACCGTCGTACCTATCCCTGGGGACGGGAAAACGAGGAAATTCTGCGCCATTACCAAAATCTGGGTAATTTGCGGAAAACCTATGGGCCCCTTCGCACCGGTGACACGGAATTTCACTGTGCCGGTCAGGGGAAGTTGTCTTTCTCCCGGAAAGATAAGCAGATGGAAATTAAGATTTATGTAAACCAAAGCGCGGAAGCCTGGGAACTTCCCCAAGGAGAAGTTTTGCTAAGCCACAACTGCGATAGCAGCTGTTTGTCCCCTATGGGCTACTGCATTATGAGGGTGTAATATGGAAAAAGAAAGCTTTTTTACCGGCTATTGCCGGCAGCTGGACAGTGCAAGAACCGTGGCGGTGGTTACAGAAGATGGCACGCTGACAGAGGTGGATTGCTGCTTTCCGGATTGCAGCTATCAGGCCGATTGCCCCATTGGCAAAAACATTGACCAACTGCTGAAAGAAGCATAAAAAATTCCCCACAAATTTGTGGGGAATTTTTTCTCGTATTACTGATTCCGAATGAGAGAAATGCCTTTGTGCAGACAGGTAACTTCGATTTCTGCTTTGCCTGTTTGCTTTTCTCCGTCTAACGTCCAGTTCAGATCTTCCGGAGCAGAGATTTTAAAATGGGAGTCCTTCAAGAATGTGATCATCGGGCAATCGTAGGTCTGCTGCTGCAGCGCCCGGACACAATCGGCCAACTCCAAAATATCTTTCGGCGCGCGTATCAAAAGCAGCTCCAGCATTCCGTCCTGCAAGTCAACCAGCTCTTTGGACAGGTTCAACACCCCACCAAAACGGGTGGAGTTACTCACAGCACCGAACACAAAATCGCCTTCGATTTGTGTGCCGTCGGTGAGGGTGAACCGCAAATGGTAGGATTTAATCTGAGAGATCTCCTGCATACCGCTTAAAATATAGGCAGCGTGGCCGAAGATGTTTTTCATTTCCTGAGGTGTGGCATAGCTGGCCTTGGTAAACAGACCAAAGGAGGCAACATAAGAAAAGTAGCGACCGTTGAAACTGCCCACATCCAAAGCATCCGGATCGCCGGCGGCAATATCCCGGGCGGCTTTCAAAACGTCCCCGGATAAATTCAGACTGGCGGCAAAATCATTGGTAGATCCGGCCGGGATGTAACCAATGGGGATATTTTTTCCGCTTTCAATCACACCGGAAATGGTCTCATTAAATGTACCGTCGCCACCGCTGCAAACCACAACATCCACGTCCTCTGCGTGCTGCAGAACGGCCTGGCGGCCATCGTTGTTGCCGGCGGTGATGTGGGTGATGACACTGTAGCCGGCCCGGTTAAAAATATCAATAATTTCCCATAGCGCCTTGGCAGCTTTTTTCTGCCCTGCCTTTGGGTTAACAAGTAACAGCATTTTTTTCTCTTGCATATACTGCACCCCCGAATACCATTATCTTTCTATTATAACGCGCAGATCGGCTTTTTATTACAGCTTATAACAGCGCTTCCAGTTGCTGCAGATCAGCCTCTGTGGTAGACCAGGCAGTGGCAAAACGCACAACAGCATGGTCACTGTCCAACCATTCCCATACGGAGAAAGCAACCTGGGGACGTAATCTTTCCAATGTGTCTTTGTCCAGAATCACAAACTGTTGATTTGTGGGAGACTCCAGAAAGAATTTGTAACCCTTTTTGATAAAAATGGCCTTCAATTTCTCAGCCATATCAATGACATGGGCGCCAATTTCAAAGTACAGATTGTCAGTAAACAGCGCATCAAACTGCACACCCAAAAGACGACCCTTGGCAAGCAATGCGCCACGCTTTTTGATTCGATTTACGAAATGGGCCGGTGTATTTTTATGGGTGAACACAACGGCTTCACCGCACAGCGCACCCACCTTTGTGCCGCCAATGTAGAACACATCACAAAGTTTTGCAATGTCCTGCAAGGTCACATCGGTTTGGTGGCTCATCAGGCCGTAAGCCAGCCGCGCGCCATCCATAAACAGCGACATATGGTATTTTTCACACAATGCCGCCAGGTCTGTCAATTCCTGCTTGGTGTACAAAGTGCCGTACTCCGTGGGGTGGGAGATGTACACCATTCCGGGGAAAACCATATGCTCCCGGGATTCATCTGCGTAAAAGCTTTCCACATAGGCCTGAACCTCTTTGGCGTCCAGCTTGCCCTGATGATGGGGTAGCGGCAGAATCTTGTGACCGGTGTATTCCACTGCGCCGGCTTCGTGGGCGTGGATGTGGCCGGTGGCGGCAGAAATAACGCCTTCAAAATCCTGCAACATCGTGGCGATCACAGTAGCGTTGGTTTGGGTACCGCCCACCAGGAAGCGGACATCTGCATCGGGACAGCCGCAAGCTGCCTTGATCTTTTCTGCGGCAGAGGCGCAATATACATCACTGCCGTAACCGGATTGGGCTTCCAGATTGGTATCGATCAGCCGCTGTAGCACCTTCGGATGCGCACCGGTAATGTAATCACTTTCAAAGGAAATCATAACATTTCTCCTTAATGGTCATATTCTTAAACATTATAACACAGGAAAAAGACCTGCGCAAGAGGGCATACCGCCAAACGGAAAGGAGTACAGAACAAAATATTGAAATCAGCAAAGAGAAAACTTGTATTTTTGCGGAATTTATATTAAAATGTTGCTATGGCTGTAATTTCATGTAAGATGTCACAGGACGACAATATTTTGATAATAAAGGTGGTGTAACGCAATATTTCTGCATCTCGTGATAGAAATCTTGTTATATAATGTTTCTATGCGAATTTAGAAAAGGAGTTTAATTATGAAACAGCTAAATTATAAAACCCTGAAAGAAAACAACTATGATGGATACCTTCTGGAGCAGGCTCCGGAAAAGGTTTTGCAGTTCGGTGAAGGTAACTTCCTCCGGGCTTTTGCAGACTATTGGTTTGACGTAGCAAACGAGAAGGCCGGCTGGAACGGCAAGTGCTGCCTGGTGCAGCCCATTGCGCCGGGTCTGGCAGAATTGATAAACAAGCAGGAAGGTTTGTACACCTTGTATCTGAAAGGTATGGAGCAGGGAAAGGCCGTTACTTACAAGCGTGTGATCTCTTCCGTGTCCCGTTGCCTGAACCCCTACGAGAAAGAGGGCTTTGATGCAATGATGCAGGTGGCGACCTCTGACGAATTGGAATATATTGTTTCCAACACTACCGAGGCCGGCATCGCCTATGATCCTCAGTGTGCATTGGAGGATATGCCCTGCGCTTCCTTCCCTGGAAAGATGACCCAGGTGTTGTATGCCCGGTATCAGGCGGGCAAGCCCGGTGTGGTGGTGCTGTCCTGCGAGCTGATCGACAATAACGGCAAGGCCCTGCTGGCATGCGTGGAAAAATACATTCAGCAGTGGAATTTGCCCCAAGGTTTCCTGGATTATGTGCGTAACGACTGCACCTTCTGCTCCACTTTGGTGGACAGAATCGTTCCCGGCCGCATCCGGGATGCAGCAGAGGTTGCGCGCCTGGAAGCGGAAAACGGCTATCGGGATGACCTGATGGACGTGGGCGAAGTGTTCGGTGTCTGGAATATTGAAGGCCCGGCCTGGCTGGAAGAAAAGCTGCCCTTTAAGAAAGCCGGTCTGAACTGCCCGGTCGTTCCCGATGTTACTCCCTACAAAAAGCGGAAGGTTCGTATCCTTAATGGTGCCCATACCGGCTTTGTTCCCGGCGCATACCTGGCTGGCTTCTCCATCGTCCGGGATTGTATGGAAAATGATACCATTCGGGACTTTATGAACAAAATGCTCTACGAGGAAATCATCCCCACCCTGCCTTTGGACAAGGATGACTTAACTGCCTTTGCTTCTGCGGTGCAGGATCGTTTCCAGAACCCCTTCATCGACCACGCACTGTTGAGCATTTGCCTGAACTCTACTTCCAAGTATCAGGCAAGAAACCTGCCCAGCTTGCTGGATTATGCAGAAAAGGAAGGTAAGCTGCCTGGCTGCCTGTGTGCCGGCTTTGCCGCATACATTGCCTTCTATTCTCAGGACATTCAGGCCCTGACCGAAGAGGGCTTGGTATGCCGTCGCAGTGACGGTCAGGAATATACTTGTGTAGACGACCGCTGGGTGCTGGAATTCTACTATGATCATAGAAATGATACGGTAGAAGATCTGGTACAGGCTGTGATGACCAATACCCGTATGTGGGACAAGGATCTGACCACCGTTCCCGGACTGCAGGCAGCAACGGTCAATGCGCTGAACCGCATCCGTGCAGAAGGTACGCTGGCCTTGTTTGCAAGCTGCTTGTAAGAGGACGATCTATGGCGGACTTTATTCAAATTCATCCCCGGGACACCGTGGTGGTGGCGCTTCGGGATATCCCGGCCGGTACAGAATTTATGGGGGTTACGGCAGTGGACGCCATCCCCCAGGGCCATAAAATGGCGCTGACTTCTGCCGAAAAGGATGCCCAGGTGATCAAATACGGCTTCCCCATCGGTCACACCACCCAGCCGGTCAGCCCGGGACAGTGGGTGCATACCCACAACCTGGCAACCAACTTGTCCGGAGAGTCGGATTATACCTACAACCCGGAGTTTGCTTGGCCGGAAGCCCGGAAACCCTTAACGTTTCAGGGGTATCTGAGAGAAGACGGCAGAGCCGGTGTGCGAAACGAATTGTGGATCTTGCCCACAGTGGGCTGTGTCAACGACGTGGCGAAAGCTTTGGCCCGGGACAATAGCGACCTGGCAACAGGCTCTATTGACGGCGTGTATGCCTTTTGCCATCCTTTTGGCTGCTCTCAGACGGGAGAGGATCACGCGCAGACCCGGAAACTGCTGGCGGCCTTGGCGCATCATCCCAATGCCGGCGGCATATTGGTACTCAGCCTGGGCTGCGAGAACCTGACCCAGGAGCAATTCCGGGAGGAACTGGGCGAATTTGATCCCCGGCGAATCAAATTTTTAACCTGCCAGCAGGTGGAAGACGAAATGGAAGCGGGCCGTGGGCTGCTGGAAGAACTGGCGCAATATGCCGCTGGCTTTACCCGGCAGAGCCTGTCTGCGGAAAAACTGGTGGTAGGTATGAAGTGTGGCGGATCTGACGGATTGTCCGGCATTACTGCCAATCCGGTCACCGGTGTATTTTCCGATATGCTGGTAGCCCAGGGCGGCAGCACGGTGCTGACAGAAGTGCCGGAGATGTTTGGCGCAGAGGATATTCTGCTCAGCCGCTGTGTTACCCGGGAGGTATTCCAAAAGGCAGCCGATATGCTGCAGGGCTTTAAGGATTACTTTACAAGTCACCACGAAACCGTATACGAAAATCCCAGTCCCGGCAACAAAGCCGGAGGCATCACTACCCTGGAAGATAAGTCCTGCGGTTGTGTGCAAAAGGGTGGCAGTGCGCCGGTGGTGGATGTGCTGCAATACGGTGAGCCGGTAAAGACCCAGGGCCTGAATATGCTGTGCGGTCCGGGAAATGACCTGGTGTCAGCCACGGCCCTGACCGCAGCCGGTGCGCAAGTGATTATTTTCACCACAGGCCGGGGAACACCCTTTGGTGCGCCGGCCCCCACTTTGAAAGTGTCAACCAACACCCCACTTGCACAGAAAAAATCCGGATGGATCGATTTTAATGCCGGTGTGGTGGCAGATGGCAGTATGACCCTTGCGCAGGCTGCTCAAAGCTTGCTGGATAAGGTGCTGTCCACAGCTTCCGGAGAACAAACCAAGTCTGAAGAGCAAGGTTTCCGGGAAATATCAATATGGAAAGACGGCGTTGTGCTGTAAAATACAGGAGGAAAAAACAATGAAACAGTTTATGGACAAGGACTTTTTGCTGAAGACCGAAACAGCAAAGAAGCTTTATCACGAGCATGCGGCAAAGATGCCAATTTTGGACTATCACTGCCACATTAACCCGATGGAAATCTACGAGGACAAGCATTACTCCAGCATCACAGAAGTGTGGCTGGGTGGCGACCACTACAAGTGGCGTGGTATGCGTTCCTGCGGTGTTGAAGAAAAGTATATTACCGGAGATGCCTCTCCCCGGGAGAAGTTCCAGAAATGGGCAGAGTGCTTGCCGATGCTGGTGGGTAACCCGATGTACCATTGGACACACCTGGAGCTGCAGCGGTATTTTGGCATTGAAGAGCCTCTCAACGGCGACAATGCTATGGAGATCTACGACAAGTGTAATGCAATTCTGGCGCAGCCGGATATGGGTGTCCGGGGCATTATCCGTGCTTCCGGCGTTAAGCTGATCTGTACCACCGATGATCCTGTGGATGATCTGCATGCGCACGCATTGCTGCGGGACGATCCTACTGTTCCTGCCGTGGTGCTGCCGGCTTTCCGTCCGGATAAGGCTATGCGTGCCGATAAGGAGACGTTCCCGGCATATGTTGCCCAGCTGGAGCAGGTAGTGGGCTATCCCATCAACACCATCGCAGATATGCGCAAGGCTTTGGCAGACCGAATCGCTTACTTTGCAGATATGGGCTGCTGCGTCAGTGACCACGCACTGGATTACTGCTTCTGCGAGCTGGCAGATGAGCAGACTCTGAACGATATCTTTGCCCGTGCAAAAGCCGGTGAAAAGATCACCTGGCAGGAGCAGCTGGCTTACCACACCAACCTGCTGATCGCTGTGGGTCAGGAGTACTACAAACGGGATTGGGTGATGCAGCTGCACTTTGGCTGCCTGCGTGATAACTCCAAGAAGATGTTCCGCAAGTTGGGCCCGGATACCGGTTTCGACTCTATGAACGACGTTTCCAATGCTGCCGGCCTGGCTGCCCTTTTGAATGCATTGGAGGAGCAGAATGCATTGGGCAAGACCGTGCTGTACTCCCTCAATCCTGTGGACAACGGTGTCGTTGGCACAGTTATGGGCGCTTTCCAGACAGACAGCCCCATGGCCGGCCGTATTCAGCAGGGCGCAGCCTGGTGGTTCAATGACCACAAGATGGGTATGGAAGAGCAGATGCGCAGCCTGATGAGCCTGGGCGCATTTGGTTCTTTCAACGGTATGCTCACCGACTCTCGTAGCTTCCTGAGCTACACCCGGCACGAGTATTTCCGCAGAATACTGTGTAATCTGTTGGGCGATATGGTGGAAGAAGGCGAGTTCCCCCAGGATTGGAAGGTGCTGGGGACTTTGGTGGAAAACATCAGCTACAACAACACCCTGCGTTACTTCGGTTTTGATAAGGTCGTAAAATAACAGGAGAGATGTGGTATGCAGAGCTTTTGCGCTACCCCAAGTTATTATATTAATATTGCTTCCCGTAGCTTCAAAATGCCCTCTATGCATTACCACGCCTCTTATGAGCTGTACTACCTGGCCTCGGGAAGCCGGGAGTACTTTGTGGAAGATAAGCTGTTCTCCGTGGCGGTGGGGGAGTTTGTGCTGATACCGCCCAAAACCCTCCATCGTACCGGCGGCGAATATGCAGAGCGAATCTTGGTTAACTTTACCCAGGAGTTTTTGGAAAGTGTGTATACACCTCAAATGGCCCAACAGTTGACACAGTGCTTCAGCCATATGAAAATTACACCGGACACAGCTCGACAGGGCACCTGCGTGGAACTTCTGAAAAAGCTGGCTGCAGATCCGCCGGATAGTGAGGCGGCGCTGCTTTTGGGTCTCTTGCTTTTAGAACTTTCCAAATGTACCGCCCAGGAGATTGAAGAGGACAACGTCAGCGCTATCGTATCCTATATCAATAAAAACTACAGCACGATTTTTGGCATTGACCAGATCGTGGATGCGTTCTTTATCTCTAAATATCATTTGTGCCATATTTTCAAAAGCGCAATGAAAATGACGGTCATTGATTACTTAAATCAGATCAAAATTAAAAACGCTTGCCAAATGTTATGCTT
>JAZQWQ010000141.1:0-8778 GCA_045632385.1 Faecousia sp. | reverse complement strand
CTTTTTTGTTTTTCTTAGGCAAAAACCGGTGTGAAACAGACCATTGTTCAAACAAGATCGGGAGGTGATAACCATACCAAGACTATCCAAGAAAGCGAAGCGGGAGTGGAGTTTGTTCGTAGACCCAGGCATCGGACGGCGCAGCTACAACGAACTTTGCCGCCGTTGCACCCGCACTTGCAAGCAAAGTTTTCGCGCCATTGTGGTGGCCTGTCCCCACTACGAAAGTAAGCGAAAAGAAAGGTGCTAAAAAGCGTACCAAACCGCCGCAATTTCCGAAGATCGGTTGCGGTGATGAAAGTATCCGCCGCCAAAATAAACGCACCGCACACGAGAAGAAAACAACAAAACACGCACCCTTTTCCTACAGAAAAAGGCATCTTACGGTTTCACCTCGCAAACGGCGCAAATCGGCAGCCATCCACGATCTCTCTGAGTAAGGCATAAATATATAAATAAATAATTTAATCTTACTTAGCTGAGAGAAGAAGTATGAAGGAGAAATGTATGTTAGAAGACAAGATCTACACCTTGGAAGAAATGCGCTCTCTTGGCATTGACACTCACGAGTATGTGTTCATGGATCAGCCGGGAGAAACCACCGGAATGCTGATGCTCAAAGCAGAAAGCCGCACCCCAAGCATACGGATGTTCTTCTCCCTTTCCGACGGAAGGAAGATCCTTACACCGGTCTTTTGGTGGCAGCTGGGCAGAGGCTTCCAAAATATCCCCACCGGAACAGTTTTGAAGCTGACCTATGCCCAAAACAGTACCGGTCAAATCCACCTTGAAAATGCCGTGCCGGTGTAAACGGCATCAGTGGCATTTTCTTAGCAAGCATCGTGTTTGGGCGCCCAACACCTTTGCTGGGGTAACCCCAAACCCTTATGGAGGAGTTATGACAGGAAAAAGAAACCGTCCCCACAGCTTCCATCTGCGGTTGTCGGATGAGGAATATGAGAAGCTGCAGCGGGAGGCAAAGATGGCGGGATTGAAACCACAGACCTATATCCACAAGGTGCTGAAAGGGCATCAAATCACGGAACGGGCGCCAATGGATTTGATCGAAACCGTGCGCAAACTGAATAGGATCGGTATCAACCTAAACCAGCTGGCATGGGAAGCGCATTCCATGAATTTTATCGACACCAAGGCTTATTGGGAGAATGTCGAAATGGTACAAGATGCGATCCGGGTCGTGATGGAAGAAATTCGAAGATAAAACACAGAAGATGAAAGGAGACATTCTATGAACAAAACAAGAGCAGAACATCTGCCTATCGAGAAATTACGCCCCTTCGAGGGTCACCCCTTTAAGGTGGCAGACAATGAGGAAATGGATCAGTTGGTGGAGAGCATCATGGCACAAGGTGTGCTGACTCCCTTAGTGGTTAGATCTTTGGAAAGCGGAGAATATGAGGTGATTTCCGGTCACCGGCGGTTACACGCTTGCAAGAGAACGGGAATCGAAAGCGTTCCTGCCGTAATCACGGAGATGGATCGGGATGCAGCTGCCATAGCCTTGGTGGATAGCAACCTCCACCGAGAACATATTCTGCCTAGTGAAAAAGCCTTTGCATTCAAAATGAAAAGAGATGCGCTGAACAGACAAGGCACTTCTCGCCAAGTTGGCGAGAAGTTGAGTGTTACGCAAATTAGTGAATCAACGGGGGATAGTGAGCGGCAAGTTCATCGATATATTAGGCTGACCAATCTAATTCCCGGAATCCTGCAAATGGTGGATGACGGCAGGATCGCTCTGACTCCGGCGGTGGAGATCTCCTATCTCACGAACCGGGAGCAGCGGGAATTGCTGGAAACCATGGAGTGCGAGGATTGCACCCCGTCTTTGTCCCAGGCCATTCAGCTGAAACTGCTGAGCCAATCCAGTAATTTGGACATATACACCATCTTTGACATCCTGACTCAAAGGAAACCCAACCAGCAGGAGAAAATCAGCTTCCGGACAGAGGATGTGCGGAAATTCTTCCCCAAAAGTTACACTACTGCGCAGATGCAGGATGTGATCTTGCGGCTATTGGAAGGGTATCAGCGGCAGCGCCAGCGGTCGCAGGAAAGATAAAGCATGGGAAAACATAGAGTAATACGAGGTGATCGCTGATGAAGGAATTAGAGAAAAATGTGATGTGCGTGCTGCTGCAGCGGCTTTTGGATAAGAATTTGATCACACCGAAGATTTTTGATAATGCCCGGGAGAAAATCCTTGACACATTCGACAGCAAGGGGTTCTTCTGCTATGCTGAGAACGAAAGGAAGGAGGAATCTCATGGATATACGCAGAATCCGTGCTGAAATGGCAGTGGGAAGGTCGATTTTCGACCTTCCCTTGCGGGTAAGCTTTTATGCCCGTGTTTCCACGGATCAAGACGAACAGCTGAACTCCCTGGAAAACCAGGTGCAGTACTACACGGAACTGATTAAAAGCAAGAAGAACTGGACATTTGTACCGGGGTACATCGATGAGGGTATCTCCGGAACAACCACCCGGCGGCGAGATGACTTCAACCGCATGATCCGTGATGCCAAAGCGGGACTCTTTGATTTCATCATCACCAAAGAAATCTCCCGTTTTTCCCGTTCCACACTTGACAGTATTAAGTACACCCAGGAACTACTGGAAAATGGTGTTGGCGTCTTTTTCCAAAATGACAACATCAACACTTTGGATACGGATAGTGAGTTCCGCTTGGTCATCATGGCGGGTGTTGCCCAGGACGAGGTACGCAAGCTTTCCGAACGATTGAAATTCGGCTTTCGGCAGGCAATCAAGAACGGCCATGTGCTGGGAAATGACAAGCTTTACGGCTATGACAAAAAGGATTGCGTCATGACCATCAACGAGGAAGAAGCAGAAATTGTGCGGATCATCTTTGATCTGTATGCCAACCATCGATTGGGAACACGGAAAATATCTCAAAAACTGTTTGATATGGGATATACCAGCCGTGAAGGAAATGCCTTCAATGTGCTGACAATCCGCCATATGTTGGAAAACCCCAAGTACAAGGGTTGGTACTGCGGCAACAAAACCCAAACCTTAGACTATCGGACAAAGAAGAAGGCCTTTTTGGATGAAAGCGAATGGATCATGTATCCGGATCCCACCATCCCGGCAATTGTCAGTGAGGAATTATGGGATCGGGCCAATGCCCTATACAAAGAGAGGAGAAACGAAATGATGTCACACAGCAGCGGCTCAACCTATCACAACCGCTATCCCTACAGTACAAAAATCATATGCGAGGAGCATGGCACGACGTTCCATCGGCAAGTGCTGACCTCCGAAAAAGGGGATAAGGAGGTTTGGCAATGCAAGGTCTACCGACAGAAAGGCCGGGCGGCATGTTCTGCGCCTCAAATCCGCAGTACAGAACTGGATCAAATCATGGCAGAGATCTTTGGGGAGATGGTCAAGGACAAGGATGCCATTATTGATTCACTAATTACTGTCATTACCAATGTGCCCAAGGAGATAGATTTTGAGCGGATGCTGACTCAAGTGGAAGGCGGTATTGCGGCAACCAAGCAGAAGAAGGATCGGCTGCTGGATCTGCACATTGCCGGTGCCATCACCATAGCCGAATTCAAGGAGCGCAACGATGGTCTGAACGATCAGCTGAAGGAGCAGGAATCTCAACTGGCGGCGATCCGGCAAGAGCAAGCCAATATAGGCTCCAGGGAACTGGATCTCGATGCTATCCGCAAAGAACTCTATGCGACATTAAGCTTTGAAGGTGAGATCGACTCTGCACTGGTGGCAACGATTCTCGATAAGATCGTTGTGAAGAAGGAAAGTACCAAAAAGGAGATCCATTTGGACATATACTTGAAGCTTGGGCAAAAATATGAGGCCGTTTACTCGCCTCAAAAAATCTCCGCAAGCCTCACCCCTACAAGAAATACTATGCCCAAACAGCTGACCAGGAAGACCTGATCTCCATCGGTACCATTGGCCTGATCAAAGGGGTGACCACCTTTGATGCATCCAAGGGCGCAAGGCTGGCCACCTATGCCGCCCGGTGTGTCGAAAATGAGATTCTTATGTATTTCCGCAGTCAAAAGAAGTCCAGCCAGGATGTATCTTTAAGCGATTACATCGAAACCAGCGGTGACGGAGGGGCGTTGGAGCTGATGGATGTGGTTAGCGACGATGCAGACCTGCTGGAACAGGTGAGCAATCGGCAGATGCAAAGAAAACTGTGCGAAGCGGTGGATACGGTGCTGACGGAGCAGGAACGGCAGGTCGTTGTGACTCGGTATGGGCTGGGAACAGGAAAGCCCATGCGGCAACGGGAAGTGGCAAAGCTTACCGGAATTAGTCGCAGCTATGTCTCCCGTATTGAAAAGCGCGCGCTGGCAAAGCTCAAGCAAGCCCTGCAATAGTTATAAAAAACAAAATATGCCTTGATTTATAACATTTTCTATAGTATACTGGCCATAGTATCTCCTGCCCAAAAGCAGACAGATACAGTCCCATAAGGAATTGCTTAAGAGGAGAAAAAGATGAATTATGCGATAATTCTCTCCGGCGGTGTTGGTCGGAGAATGGGAAATGATGCATTGCCCAAGCAGTATATGGAAGTCAAGGGCAAACCTATTTTGGTATATACGTTGGAAAAATTTCAGGCATGTCCCCAGGTGGATGCGATCATTGTGGTGGCGAACCACGATTGGGATGACCAGATCTGGGCTTGGGCAAAGGCGCATAACATTACCAAGCTGAAGACCATTGCAGACCCCGGCCCTACCCGGCAGGAGTCCTTGCTCAGTGGCTTGAAGGCTTGCCAGGGAACATCAGAAGACGATGTGGCGCTGGTACACGACTCGGCAAGAGCGCTGGTCAGCGTAGAGCTGATCACCCGTTGCTTGGAGGCTTTGCCTGGGTACGATTGTGTGCTGCCGGTGTTGGAAATGAAGGATATGATCTATGTCAGCGATGACGGAAAGTCTGTTTCTGGCTTTGCGGACAGAAGCAAGCTCTTCTGTGGCCAGTCTCCGGAGCTTTTCAACCTGAAAAAGTATCTGCAGCTGAACTTGCAGACACCCCAGGAGGAGTTGGAAGCCATTCGTGGCGGCTGTGAGCTTGCGTTCCGGCACGGTATGAAGGTTGGCATCATCTTTGGCGAAGACAACAATTTCAAACTGACCACCCCGGCGGATATGGACAGAATGAAGCTTTGTTTGGACCGCGCAGAATAAACCTTTGAAAAGGGAAGCGTTCGTATGATAGATATGCACAGCCACATCCTGCCCAATGTGGATGATGGCAGCGACAGCGTAGAGTCGACCCACAAAATGCTGCAAATGCTCCAATCGCAAGGTGTTACCAAGGTGGCAGCTACACCCCACTTCTATGCGTATAAAGATAACCCGACGGACTTTCTGCGTCGCCGGGAGGAAAGTCTTGCCCTGGACAGTTGGGAACTGGAGCTTATGCCTGGGGCAGAGGTGGCCTATTTTGATGGTATGAGCCGATGCCGGGAACTTCGGGAACTGGCCATTGGTGATACAGGTCTGCTGCTGGTGGAAATGCCCTTTGGAAAGTGGACCGGACGTATGGTGGAAGAATTGATCCGTATTCCTATGGAGTTGGGCTTAGTTCCGTTGTTGGCCCACGTGGAGCGATACCGGGTTGGCAGCCAGCTGCCGAAGTTTTTGGCAGAGCTGTCTGGGCAGCAAGTGGCAATGCAATGTAATACCGAGGCATTTTTGTCAGCCGGAAGTCGCCGTTGGGCGCTGTCCATGGTTAAGAAAGGTTATGTCCAGTTCCTGGGTACGGATACCCATAACCTGACAGACCGGGCGCCGAAATACGATGCGGCCATGCAGGTCATCGAGAAAAAACTTGGCAGAGAAGTTGTTGAAAAAATAACAAATCCCATATAAAAAAGAGGGTGTTGGACAACACCCTCTTTTTGTTATTTCAGCAAGGTCTGCGCCAGCAGGACAATAAAAGGCATTGTCACAAGACACAGCAGCGTGGAAATGACCACCGTCTTGCTGGCATACACATAGTCTTTATTATGTAGCTGGGCATACACTGCCACGTTTGCACCTACCGGGCAAATGGCCGCCAACAGCAATGCAGTCAAAATTTGAGAGGAGAAACCGGGGATCAGGAGCTTCAGAACCCAGAAGATCACCAGCGTCAGCAGCGGAATAATGACCAGCCGCACCAGGCTGAGTACATACAAGTGAATATCTGTCCACAGGGTCTTCATATCTGCCTGGGCCAGATATACACCCATGACCAGCATAGCAATGGGAGAGTTGACGGCGGCGATACCGGCCATTGTGCCGGTCAGAATTTCCGGAAGCTTGACACCCCAGCCGGTAAAGAACAGCACAAGACCCAAAACAGCACCCAAAATCAACGGATGCAGCAAGGTCTTTGCCTGGAACTGCATTTTTGTTTCCTGGATGACGGCAACACCATACAGCCATTGCAAAATGTTCAGCATCGCCACGAAGAAAACAATATAGAACACCCAATCTGCGCCCAAAGTGGCCGTTACCAGGGGAATTCCCAAAAAGCCTGCGTTGGAAAATGCAGCGGCGAAGTGGTCCACCGGCCGCTTCTTAAATACCACCCGGCAGACCAGGATAGAGGCGCCTTGCGCCAAAATGGCGGCCAGCGTACTCAGACCCAAACCGATGATACGCTCCCGGGTAGGCTCTACGCAGAAGCTTTTGACCAAAACTACCGGAATGACCAGCCATACCAACAGGCTTGCCAGAGAGGCACTGCCCTCTTTGGTAATTTTCTTGCCCCGAAACAGCACATAACCGCAGAGCATATACAAAAACATAATCAGGATTTGCTTGGCAACCAAAAGCGCCACATCCATAAGATCACGACCTTTCCTAAATATCCCCGCCAGTATACCACAAGCCGACAAGGAATGTCAATGCAGCTTAGTCCTGCTTAAAGGGGCGGTCAGAGGGGTAGCCGCCTTTCAGCTTTTGCATACCTCTGGGGACAGCATCCTTGGAATTTTTCCAGGGGGCATTTGCGTTGCGGTAATCAAATTTGTCGATAAACCAGTCAATGTCCGTCTGTACCCGGGCCAGACTGTTTTCCATCAGCGCCAGCACGGTGGGATAGAACCAGGAAATTTGGTTGTTGGGCAAGAATTCTTCCGCCATTTCCAGAAGCTCACGGAAATGGTGCATACAAAAGCCCTTGCTGTTACCAACACTTTCCCGGAATTCCGGTTCTTTCAGCAGGTGGAAGAAGGTAGCATAATATCGGCGCATATTGTAGGCAATCTTGCTGCACAAATAGCAGGTGCTTTCCTTTTCTCTGGCCCATTGGGTAATGGGCAGGGGCGCGTGCTTTTTTGCCAAAAGCTTCTTTTTATCCGGCAGCTGGAAATCTCCCAGCTGGGCTTTGAACTCTTTTTGCAGGCCCACATAGTATGTCTGCATCATTAAGGCATTGCCCAAAGCGTTGCCGTAGTCATACAGCGCCTTGTAATGCTGGCGGCAGAAGCCCTGGGCATCGGTGATCGCCCGAATATCCGGCTCCATATAGCTGGCCTCCGGACCGGCAATGTAGCGGATGGCCCGCTGTTCTGCCTGCCGTTCCAGATAGCAAAAAGGACACTCGTCGTCCTGGGAAAACGCATCCGTGACCGGTATGGTATCAATATGTTCCTTCATATTTTCACAACCTTTCTTTCTTTATCCTACCACAGAACCGGCATTTAGGCAAGAAAAAAGGGTTATGCAACGCCCTTTTTCTGCCGCCCCCTTGACGATGACAACAGAGATAGTGTAAAATATGTTTACGACAGGGGGTCAGCGGGACAACAGAACCGTTCCCTGTCTTGCTTACACAATGTTTCGAGCATACGAGTTTTTGTTTCCGATACAGGCCCAGAATGATATAATGAAACATAACGCACTATTCGGCTGGCATAGGAGGGTTATATGCGTGTAAAACAGAGAATCGGCTGTGTGGCGATTGTTATCTTGGCTATTGTTTTTATATTATTTTTCGGCTATTATATCCTCTGTCGACCCGAAGTTGTATACGAAACCAATAATGTTGCCGATTACGGAATCGTAAAAGGAAATTATGACAATGAAAGGCCAACAGAGTTTATTTTCTCATTCTTTCCAAAAGCAATCGAAGAATGCTTCTCTGATGTTCGCTACCACTATAAAGCAAAAAAAAGCGATACATATGCTTATGAGATGTATATGGAGTTTGAGATAAAAGACACGCAGACATATAATGAGTTTATTGCTGATGTAATTGGTGATAATGCCGTCATACCGTTTGCCTTTAACGAGGAATACCTGGTGCATTATGTATCCAACTATCTATATTTATCTCCTGCATTAGCGATAAGTCATAATGACAAGGCCAAACAGCCGGTAGTGAAAGAAGATATGTCCAAGCCGCCGGTAATTGAGAATGCGAAAATAGGCGCTGTTTTATTTTCAGATACAGAACAACGCATTATCTTTTTTGCATTGGGTGTGTATGACGGAGGCGGTACATCTACGGATGAACTCAATTATTTCTTCGAAAGATTTGATGTCAACCCGTGGGTGTATGAAAAAAAGGCTATACAGGGAATATCTAGTTAGAAAGACGGGTAGAAAGACGGGGGACGGTTTGCGTGAACCCTATTGAAAAGTAGCGCTCAAAAAGGCGCACAACAAGTAACCGCAATTCCTCGGCTTAAGAATTAAATTTGGGGCAGTATTTATTCCGTTGCTTTTACAGAGTAATTTGGATCGTAATAC
>JAZQWQ010000140.1:0-2744 GCA_045632385.1 Faecousia sp. | reverse complement strand
CTTCGTCAGTTCAACCGGGAAATCGTCGCTTTGGGCGATAAAATGAGCAAAAAGGTGGTAGCCACTGGTGACGTCCATTTCCTGAACCCGGAAGATGAGATTTTCCGACACGTGTTGCTGGCCTATAAGGGCTTTGATGATTACGACCATCCGAACCCCCTGTATTTTCGTACCACTGACGAAATGCTGGAAGAATTCTCTTATCTCGGTGAGGAAAAGGCCAGGGAAGTGGTGGTGGAAAATACCAATTACATCACAGATATGTGTGAAACGGTGCGTCCTGTTCCGCACAATCTGTTTGCCCCCTCTATCGAAAATTCTGTGGAAGATCTGAAATCTTTGGTGTATGGTAAGTTCCGTCGTTTGTACGGTGATAATCCGCCGGAGATTATGGAAAAACGTGTGGCGGTAGAGCTGAATGATATCATCAGCTGTCACTATGACGTGATTTATATGTCAGCCCAGAAGCTGGTACAGAATTCTTTGGAAAACGGTTACCTGGTTGGCTCTCGTGGATCTGTTGGTTCCTCTATCGTGGCCTACCTGTCCGGAATTACAGAGGTTAACTCATTCCCGCCCCACTACCGTTGTCCAAACCCAGAATGTAAGTATACGACCTTGGATGTGCCGGCTGGATACGGCTGTGGCGCAGACCTCCCGGATGCGGTCTGTCCCAAGTGCGGTGCAAAGTTTGAAAAAGACGGCTTTAATATCCCCTTTGAAACATTCCTGGGCTTTGGTGGTGACAAAGTTCCGGATATTGACCTGAACTTCTCCGGTGAGTATCAGGCCAGCGCCCACGCATATTGTACGGAAATGTTTGGCCGCAGCCACGTGTTCCGTGCAGGTACTGTGGGTACATTGGCAGATAAAACTGCTTATTCCTACGTGAAAAAGTACCTGGAAAAGAAGGAAATCAGCGTCACAAAGGCGGAGCAAAATCGGTTGGCCACCGGTTGTACCGGTGTACGTAATACCACCGGCCAGCATCCTGGTGGTCTGGTCGTTATCCCCAAGGAAAATGAAATTTGGGACTTCTGCCCGGTACAGCACCCGGCAGACGACCCAAAATCCGACCAGATCACGACCCATTTTGAATACCACTCTATGGAGGAAAACCTCCTGAAGCTGGATATGCTGGGTCACGATGATCCCACAATGATCCGCAAAATGGAAGATATGACCGGCATCAATGCCCAAACGATACCTTTGGATGATGCAGATACCATGTCCATTTTTACGTCTTCCAAGGTTTTGGGCTATGAAGATGACCCAATCTTAGGTCCTACCGGTGCGGTGGGTGTTCCCGAGTTCAACACACGCTTTACCCGTGGCGTTTTATTGGATACCACACCGGATAAGTTTGATTTTCTTGTGCGTATTTCCGGTTACACCCACGGAACAGACGTGTGGCTGGGCAATGCTCGTGATCTTATCACTTCCAAAACAGCCTCCGTTGACCAAACCATTGGCTGTCGTGATGATATTATGCTATATTTGATCTCCTGTGGAATCCCCGAAAAACGAGCCTTTAAGATTATGGAGGCCGTTCGTAAAGGTAAGGGTTTGCCGGATGGTGCTGAGCAGGAAATGAAGGACGCGGGTGTTCCGGATTGGTACATTGGCTCTTGTAAGAAGATCAAATACTTGTTCCCCAAAGCCCATGCAGTTGCCTACGTTATGATGGCATTTCGTATTGCCTGGTTCAAGGTCAATCATCCCTTGGCATTCTATGCGGCTTATTTCTATCGTCGTAGTCAAAAGGGTAACTTCGATGTCAGTATTATGACAAAGGGGCTGGATTTCACCAAAGCTACTATTGAGGCTATCGATAATGATGAAAATGCTTCCGATAAGGATCAGAAAATGCTGATCACACTGGAAGTCGTGTATGAATTTTTCCTGCGCGGATTTGAATTTTTACCCATTGATATTTATAAAAGTCACGCAACAATGTTCCTGATTGAGGATGGTAAGATCAGGCCGCCGTTTTTGGCGGTACCCGGTCTTGGCGAAAATGCTGCGTGGAATCTGATGGAAGGCAGAGAGGGCAAGGAGTTTATCTCTATCGAAGAGGTTGCCCTTGCTTGCCCGAAGGTTTCCAAGACCCATATGCAAATGCTGAAAGATGCGGGTGCATTTGGAAGCTTGCCGGAGACAAATCAGGTCAGTTTGTTCTAAGGAGGTTACGCTATGCAGGATATTGGTGTACAGTTTCACATCCGCTGTAAAGAGGGCGATGTGGGAAAATATTGCTTTTTGCCCGGCGATCCCGGTCGTTGTGAGGCCATTGCCAGTCATTTTGACGATCCGGTACACGTTGCGCAAAACCGGGAGTATAATATCTACACCGGCACATTGTTAGGTCAGAAAGTTTCTGTTTGCTCTACCGGCATAGGCGGACCTTCTGCATCCATTGCTATGGAAGAATTATCTGCAATCGGTGCGGATACCTTTATCCGGATTGGCACTTGTGGCGGTATTGCAATGGATATTTTACCCGGAGATGTGGTAGTCGCCACCGGCGCGATTCGATATGAGCATACCTCAATGGAATATGCTCCAATCGAATTCCCGGCAGTTCCGGACTTTGACATTGCCCTGGCGCTGAAAACTGCCGGACAGGAACTCGGTTACCGTACCCATACCGGTGTTGTTCAGTGTAAGGATGCCTTCTATGGACAACATTCCCCTGAGAAAAGCCCTGTACACTACGAGCTTTTACAAAAATGGGAAAGCTGGAA
>JAZQWQ010000139.1:0-2464 GCA_045632385.1 Faecousia sp. | reverse complement strand
CAAATTTGGGTTTGTCTTTAATGCCATAGATCAGATTCATTGAAAATTCCTCCAATTTTTTGATAATTAAATTCGCAAAAAAAGAAGGAAAGACCGAATATCAGATACGCGGTTTTTCCTCCTGTCTTTCGAATTTCAATTCCAATTGGAATTATACACCAGCTTTCGACAAAAAGCAAGCACTTTTATAGGGAAAAATGTTCCGGCAAAAGCTGGTCGAAGGTATAGACTTTGATTGTCTTTCCGTCTGTCAGGTACACAGGGAAATCTGCCTTACAGAACTCGCCCAGCACCTGCCGGCACACACCGCAGGGGGTGCAGAAGTTTTTGATTTTTCCATCAGGGCCACCACAGACAGCCAGCGCCGCAAATTCCCGGCAGCCGTTACTGACCGCTTTGCCGATGGCAACACGTTCGGCGCACATTGTGGGGCTGTAGGCGGCATTTTCCACATTACATCCGGTGTAAACCTCACCGTCTGCGCCCAAAAGCGCCGCGCCTACCTGAAAGTTTGAGTAGGGCGCGTAGGCTTTTTCCATAGCAAGCTTCGCTTGCGCCATCAGTTCTTCCGGTTTCATAAGTTCTCCTTTAACAGCGTTTTTACGGTGTCTGCCACATAAGAAAAGCTTTCCTGAGTGCCGACATTTTTGGGGGCAATTCCCTTACCCAACAGCAAAAATGGCACGTACTCTCTTGTATGGTCGGTGGTTTTGGTAAAGCCCGGGTCACAGCCGTGGTCGGCGGTGATGATCACCGCATCCTCCTTGTTCAGCGTTTCCAAAAAGCCCGGCAGCCAGGCATCAAATTCTGACAGGGCTTTGGCATAGCCGTCAATATCCCGACGGTGGCCGTACACCATATCAAAATCCACCAAATTCACAAAGCACAGACCGGTAAAATCTTTTTTTGCGTAGTTTAAGGTATTGTTCAGGCCGTCGGCATTGCTCTTATTATAAACGTATTCCGTCAGTCCGCGGCCGGCAAAAATATCGCAAATTTTACCCACACCGATTGAGGACAAGCCGGCGGCTTTTACCTCGTCCAAAAGGGTCTGCCCCGGCGCTTCCAGAGAAAAGTCGTGCCGGTTGGCAGTTCTGGTAAAATTGCCGGGCGTACCCACAAAGGGTCGGGCGATCACACGTCCCACACCATGCTTTCCGGTTAAAATTTTCCGGGCAATGCGGCAGTATTCATAAAGCTTTTCCGGAGGTACGATCTCTTCGTGGGCGGCGATCTGAAATACAGAATCGGCAGAGGTATAGACAATTAAGTCCCCGGTCTTCATATGCTGGGCACCGTATGCTTCAATGACCGCTGTTCCCGACCAGGGGGCATTGGCCAGCACACCCCGTCCGGTCTGCGCCCGGAAGGGCTGCAGCACCTCCTCCGGAAAGCCCTCCGGATAGGTGGGCAGCGGATTTTCCGATACAATTCCTGCCAGCTCCCAGTGGCCGATGGTGGTGTCCTTGCCGGCAGATTTTTCAGAAAGTCTACCATACACTGCCTTGGGATTTTCCACTTTCGGCAGACAATCCACACCGTCGATATTACCAAGACCGGCGGCAATCAGATTGGGAATATGCAGATAGGGTGATGTTGCGCAAGAGGCCAGGGTGTTTGCACCCTCGTCCCCGAAAGCCTTTGCATCCGGCAACGCACCGATGCCAAAGGAATCCAAAACAATCAGAAAAACACGTTTCATAGTATCACTCCTTGTTCCCTCTCCCGTCAGCTTCGCTGACACCCTCTCCCCAGGAGAGGGCCGTTTTGCCTTCCCTCGGGGGAAGGTGGCCGAGCGCAGCGAGGTCGGAAGAGGGAATCCGTGCAGTGACGATCTGCGAAATCCTCTGGCATACGCCTTGTAAATTTTCATTTATATCCAAATTCGAAAACCGCAAAACCTGCAAACCAAGGGATTGCAAATATGCCGTTCTGTTCTCGTCAGAAAGCTGGCCATCCACCGAATAATGCTGCGAACCATCCAGCTCCACCACCAATTTTGCTTGGTGGCAATAGAAATCTACAATATAATTGCCGATCACAACTTGTCTGCGAAAGCGCACCGGGTAGGCAGATAAAAAATCATACCACAGTTTTCTTTCCTGGCGTGTCATATTTTTCCGCAAGGTTTGCGATAGTTTTGTCAGCTTTCCGTTTCGTTCCATTGTTCCCTCTCCCGTCAGCTTCGCTGACACCCTCCCCCAAGGGGAGGGCCTTTTAGCGTTCCATTGCTACGGCAACTTCCAGCGCCACTTGCATCATCGTGGTAAAGGCGGTCTGGCGCTCGGCGGAGGTGGTTTCCTCGCCGGTGAGGATATGGTCAGAGATGGTGCAGATGCACAGCGCCCGTTTGCCGTACCGGGCTGCATTCATATAGAGGGCTGCCGCCTCCATTTCCAGCGCCAGCACACCCATTTTCTTCAGGGCATATACGCTGTCCAAACCCTCCGGGACACCCTCGTGA
>JAZQWQ010000138.1:0-8592 GCA_045632385.1 Faecousia sp. | reverse complement strand
GGTTCGATGTCCAACTTTAAGGAGAAGGTCACATCATAAAGGGGAACGATTTTCTGAACATTTTGGCTGTTGAGAAGCGATACGGTATAGCAGTGCTTTTCTGGGTTGTGGCGCAGTACCTGGGACAGATACTCCGTTTCCTCGCACTGCAATGTCAAGCCACCGACTTCTTCCAACAGTTTGAGGATCCAGTTATTGAAAACCTCTACATTGCAATCCATCTTATTTTTCTCAATGGAGGCACAACTGTAAAGACATGCACCTTTTCCGTATTGGTGATACACTACAGCAGGGATATCTGTTGCCTTGGCGGGAGGATTGCTAATGGCGGAGGAATAGTTTTGGAAGTCCCGCGCATCGGTCAGGGGATAGGTCAGCGTTGCCAATACCTGAGCAGTACTGGATACTTGTTTGACCGTGGGGACTGCAAAGGGCAGCATTTCCGGATACTCCGCGGAAAAACCGGGGAACCAGTCCTCACCGTCCTGTGTGGGAGCCAGGTAGATCGGCTGGGTGTCTACAAAGGCATCGTATTCCACACCCATCACCTTGGAGAGCATAAATTTGTCTTTGTTTGTGCCGTCTGTGGATAGAGTACTGGAGCTACCACTGATATACAAGCGACCACCTTGTTCAACAAATGCAGCCAGCTTTTCACATTCTGCCTGGGACATCCGGTACAGATCCGAAACGATCACGACCTTATACTCAGACAGCCTGTGGATATTTTTCTCTGTAAGAATATCGTAATCAATATGTGCCCGGGCAAGGTTAAAGTTGATCTGCTCTAAATTCAGGGCGATGTCCCGGAAATCACCGATACGATGGCTGGGCTGTCCTTCTGCTTCTCGCTGGGTATAAGAATCGAAATTCATATAGACAGCCACATCTCGCAGAATTTTCGCATCGTGATCCACAGCTTTGTGGAACGGTGCCAGTTCTTTTTTAATCTCACCCATAGTATGATAGAGCGTTTCACTCAGCTTACCACTGGGATCAATAGCATCGATAAACAGGAAGCTACCACCGCAAAGCAATGCTGTGCAGGCCTGTTGCAAAAGTTCGTTTTTGCTCTTCAGACCGGTATGGTAGGAAAGGTGAGGTGCTCGGGAGATCATATACTCAAAGGGCATATTCTCGCTCAGGTTCGGTAAAATACGGCAGATGACCTCGGTCTTATGCCGGGAGGCGTAAAAGTCACCGGACACATAATCCATCGTGCGGTAGTAATCATCGTGCAGACCATAGTCCATCGCCCTGTTCCAGCCGGCACATTGGAAGGATACGCTGATGCCGGGACGTGCCTTTTTTGCCGTTTCGGAAACGGCCTTTGCGTATTCGGTAACACTGTCAAATTTGAAACGGACGTAATTGATGAAGTTAGGATCTGCCCAGTTGATCGTGTCCGGAATTTCCTGACCGGTTTGCTTTTTATATTTTTCCCGACACCACTTGCAGGTGCAGTCCGGCGCCATAAAGCCGATCATATCCACCCAAAAACCGTCAATATCATATGTAGACACCATTTCGTGGACCATAGCCAGGAAATGATCCCGGAAAGGACTATTGGGGCAGCAAGTACCAAAACGGGAATGCTCACCACGGACGAAGCCGTTGCTGGAACGGATCTGCCAATCTGGATGTTGCTTAGCGGCTTCTGTATTCCAGCTGTTGAGATAACCGACTACGCCAATGCCGCGGTTCCGCAGGGCTTGCACAGTTTCTCCAAAAATATCTCGCTTTTCCGTGATCGTGTGTCGATAACCTACTTTGGAAGGATACAGGCACAGACCTAAACAGTTGGATGCATAGACATAGGCCGTTTCCACACCGGCAATCTCCATACATTTGGCGTACTGTTCCGGATCAAATTCTTCCAGATAGCCTTCCCCGTTAGGGATGTGCATATCAACAAGATTGCGAAACATACTGCGTTTATACCAAGGCATAACAATAACCTCCCAGGTGATCACATAACGGATTTTTTATATTCCGTAGGTGTCATATGCACATATTTTTTAAATACCTTCGTGAAATAAGTAGGGCTTTCAAAACTTAATTGCGCAGCAACCGCTGCAATGGTCATATCCTGACGCAATAGCTTTTTTG
Source organism: Faecousia sp. (assembly GCA_045632385.1). Taxonomy (GTDB): domain Bacteria; phylum Bacillota; class Clostridia; order Oscillospirales; family Oscillospiraceae; genus Faecousia. The sequence goes on along the minus strand of JAZQWQ010000138.1, from coordinate 6,483 downwards.
CTTCGTGGATCTTCATCATTGTGTAATACTTCATAATGGGAAGACCGATGCTTTTTTTGAAAATGCCGTTGATAAAGGTTTTGCTGTAATAGGTTTGCTGGCTGATTTCTTCCAGGGTAATATCGTCGTAAAGATGGGCTTTCAGAAGATTGTAAATATCATTGCTGAGGCTGTGCTCCAGTTCCATACTGCTCATCACAAACACAATGTCGCGATTTTCGCTGATCCGGGTGCGGATCAAGTGAATCAGGAGCTTCTCAAGTTCGTTGGCCACCATTTGCTGTGCGCCAATGGTGGGTTTGGGCAAAAGCTTCAGCTTCTTTTCAAAGGGGAAAACAAAAGCGTTTTTCGCTTCCAGAACAATTTGAGAAACAATGTGCTTTGCATCCTGGTTCAAGGTGATCTTTTGATCCAGAATGGATAAATACTCAGAACGACTACGGAAGCAAATAATAAAGAGCGTAGCAGTTTGATTACAGGTGGTACTGTAAGTATGTGCCTGCAGGGGAGGGATCAGAAGAAAATCACCCTGGTGCAGTTCGGTGGTTTCATCATTTCGGGTACAGTGGATCGTACCGGAATCAATATAGGCTAGTTCATAAAACTCGTGGGTTTCTTCCGGGTAGAAAAAATCCGGGGAGATATCCAGCATCTCGATGGTGACCAGGCTTTGCACGGTCACTTCTTTTTTGACCTGATAATTGTAATATTCCTTCATACGGCACCCCCTTTTTTTGCTTATCATACCACATTGCGCCAAGAAAACATAGATAAAAAAGATTTTAATGTATCGTTTTATTTTTTATCATTTGCCAGTTGTTTTCTGACTTGTTGCTGGGTGTGCGTATGTTATCATAAAAGCAGGAGGTGTGTTATGAAAAAATTATCGTTGCATCGACGGGCATCAGCTGTATTGGCCTATTGTTTGAAAAGATGTTCTCGTGGTAGCTTACTTCGGCAGACTGGACGTACGCCAGGACAATATGGCTTACTACAGCCAGTCCGGTTACGGTTTCTAAATGAACAGATATAAAAGCACATTGGGTAACCTCTTCTGCGGGTTAACCAATGTGCTTTTTTTGTATGCATCGGGGCAAGTGTGGAAATGCTCGTTTTTTCAACACCTTTTGACTTGATAACTTTACAAATGCAAAAGTCTGTGGTACAATTCACAAAAGAAGAGAAATACTTGAGGAGGGTTTGCGTTGAGTACAGAAACTTTGAATGCAGCAAATATTGACGCGCAAAAGGAAAGAAGAAAAACGATTGCAATTATTGCAGGAACAATGGCAAAAACATTCCTTGCAGAACAAATTTCTCATTTTACCTTTTTGCTTGCAGACCGGGGCTGGGATATTACAGTCGTAACCAATAACCGGCAAAGCTTTGCTGACTTCCTGATTGATGAGAGAGCAAAGCGTTTTTCTTTGGACACAAACTTTGGCACGCCCAGTCAGCGTCAGGATGCATTGTTACAATTCGTAGAAACGCATGAGGATATTGACCATTATTTGCTTTGTGGCCCTCAGTCCAAAAACTTCTGCAAAGACTTTGATACCATCCAGGAGCTGGGCAAAGCGATTTTTGTTGCGTTTTGGGACTCTATGCGATTTGTAGAAACCAAAAGCACAGATACAAAAAAACGCATATTGCATAGAGTTGCGCTTAGCGATGGCGCGGTTTCCAGCTTTCCGCTGGATCAGTTTATCCATGAGGTTTCCTACATCCCGGTAATGAACCCTTATTCTCCCAGTGAGCTTAGACAGGCTGAGCTGGGCGGAAAAGAGCTGCTGCTTTTAACTTCCGGTTCTTCCGGACGGACGATTGCTGTAGTGAAGCGTTTTGCAGAGCTGCTGGAAACAGACGAGTCTTTCAAAGATAAGCGTTTGCGGATTGTTCCCATTGACAAAAACCTTGCAATGACAGACGTGCAAATTTTTTCTGAAATTGCGGAGCAGTATCCGGAGAATATCTTCCTGGAAGACTTCTGCGAAAAGCCCCATAAGATTTTGGATGGCTGCGCCGGTGTGATTGTCGTAGACAATAATTTGGAGTATCCCAAGATGTTGGCGGTTGCCCTGGCAAAGGGGATACCTTCGTTGATGGTCAAAGGCTATGAAGACTATGCTGTTCAGGATTTCAATAAGGGTTTCCGGATTTGCCGTACAGAGGCAGAAACTTTGGATGTTGAGTTCAAGCGTTTCTTTGAGGATGAGACCAGGGAAGCACGGGTTGCGGAGACCTTAGGCGCAATGGATGCGCAGATGAAGCAATCCCTGATGGACCATTGGGAAAGCTTTTTGCTGGGCGGTGATGCACAGCCTTACGAGTTTTCTTCCAAGGAGCACGTGCTGTCTTGCTGCATTTCCTACCTGAAAGATATCAACCAGGTCGCATTGCAGATGTATGGAAAGGCTGTTGCTTATAACGGCGATCCGATCGTCAAAAAAGCAAAGAAGCGCGCAAGCCGTGTTAAGCGCAGACGTTTGCTGTCACCTACCTGGATCTGGCGCAAGGTGAAAGGCAAGATCAATAAATTCATTGATAAGTTCCATATTTGGGAGCGAAACAAGCGTTTCGACTACAGCTTCATTGAACTCGATACCCCTACCCGAAGAAAAATGCAGCTGCTGATTATGAAGATGTATGTGGAATTTGAACGGATCTGCAAGGAACTGAACCTGCGTTACTATATTGCAGGTGGCACGTTGCTGGGCGCAGTCCGTCATAAAGGCTTTATTCCCTGGGATGATGATTTGGACGTATCTATGCCCAGAAAGGATTATGATACCTTCCTGAAATGCGCACCTGCAATGCTTTCCAAGGAATTTAACTTGAATGCAAATGCGTATCCTTACTCTTTCAGTCGTTTGGAAATTCTAGGGACCCATATGACGGCACCTTTGCACCGGAAAGGACGCAGAGTGTTCCTGGATATTATTCCGCTAGACTGTGCTTGCGAGGATGAAAAGAAAAAACAAAAGCAAGCAAAGTTGAATGAAAAGCTGATTTTCAACATGTGTGAGCATGCAAGAAGAGTGCCGCAATTGTACTGGAAAAATCGGGCGGTTGTGTTTAGACGCATTTGGCTGAAGCTGTTTGCAACCCATAAGGGGATGAATAAACGCTGGACAAAGAATGCGAAAAAGTACTACTCTGACGATGCAAAGAATTGGGTTTGCTTGCCCGGTGAGTACGGTTATGACGGCGAAACATTCCCCAAGGAGTATTGGGGTGAACCGGTTTGGATGGAGTTTGAAGGCTTGCTTGTTCCGGGTATGCAGGAATACGATGCGTATCTGACCGCGCACTATGGCGATTATATGCAGGCTCCTCCAATTTCCCAGCGTGGAATGAAGCACAATATCTTCACACTTTCCCTTGGTAAATATGAGGATATGACAGTGGAAGAGATTGCACAGGAACTTTCAGATGATTATTTTGCCAGCACCGGTAAACGCGTTTCTTTCTTGAAAGAAGCAGAGGGCTAATCACAAAAGAATAATCGGTCAGCGCTTAAAAGGCGCTGACCGATTTTCTTTTATGTGGTTGTTATAATATTAGGCAAATAAGACCGGTAGCGCCGTCGTTGACGATTTTGGTCAGGCTCCCACGGAATTTATCCCGTACATCTTGGGGTGTGCGTACCAACTTGGAGGTCAGTCCTTCCTGAATCATTGCATAAACAGACTTGCCGAAGATGTTACTCTGCCATAGCTTATCCGGATCTTCGCTGGTGAGATAACTGATCAGATCCTGTGATTGTTGCTCATCTCCCACCATAGGACTGATTTCCGTGTCAATATCGACTTTTATCATATGGATCGAAGGCGCACCGGCTTTCAGCTTGACGCCGAATGTACCGTTTTTGCGTAGGATTTCCGGTGTTTCCAGCTTCATTTCCGCTGCTGTGGGCATAACGATACCATAACCGGTGGCATTGACCGAGGAGAGGGCATCAGAGATTTTATCATATTCCTTTTTGATTTCGGAAAGTTCGGTCAGAAGCGCCAGCAGCTGCGCATCATTTTCAATAGGCAACCCGGCGCGGTTGCTGAGGATCTCATAAAACAGCTTTTCCGGGAACGTCAGTGCGCAAATTACCGTGCCGCTGCCTAAATCAATTTTTTGCAAGGAGAAATCCAAAACTTGTTCCAGCTGCTTTAGCTGCACCAATGTGGGTTGCGCCTGCGCCAGAGAACTGATTTCCTCTGCGCGCTGTAATAGCGCCTCATATAGCGCAGCTTTTACCGGATGATCCGGCTCCAGCGCATCCATCCACCGTGGCAGATGTACCTGCAGCTGCTGCATCGGGAACGCATACAGAAGCTGTAACAATAGGTCAGAAATATCTTCTGTGGTCAGCGCCTGACAATCCGCAATAGCCACGGGAATGTGGTATTCCTTTTGTAATTGCTCTTTTAGGGACAGCGCAGCCTCTGCACCGGGCTTCTGACTATTGATGACCAGCAAAAAGGGCTTGCCTGTGGCTTTCATATCCATGACCGCCTGATGTTCTGCTGCCAGATAATCTTTTCTGGGAATATCTGTAATCGTACCGTCTGTAGTTACTACCAAACCAATGGAGCAATGTTCCTCCATTACTTTCTTCGTGCCAAGCTCTGCAGCCTCCGTCATGGGGATTTCATAATCATACCAGGGGGTTGTTACCATTCGGGGTGTTCCGTCCTCTGTGGCGCCCACAGCGCCGTCGATCATATATCCCACTGTGTCGATCATCCGGATCCGGAGCAGGGTAGTGCCGTCCGGGGATATTTCCACAGCTTCCTCTGGCACGAACTTAGGTTCGCTTGTCATAATGGTTTTTCCGGAACCGCTTTGGGGCAGTTCGTCTTTGGCCCGTTCCTTTTGATAAGGATCATCGATCCCGGGGATTACCAGCTGCTCCATAATGCGCTTGATAAGCGTTGATTTTCCGGTACGTACAGGTCCGACAACACCAATATAAATATTGCCACCTGTCCGCTTGGCAATCTCTGCGTAAATGTTTTCCATAGTCAGCCTCCTTTAGCGGTTTGGTTTACTGTATGTCCACAGGCAGGCAAATAGAACATCAGTAGAAAAAACTGAAAAATTTTGCAAAATAACATTTGACAAATGACATAAAAGCCTATATAATATCTAGGCACGACTATGAAGAGGGGGATACTATGCGACTGGAGCTGAAGGAAATCATTCACGTGCCCGGTGCATCCGTATCTTTTTCTGATAGCGTAGATCTGAGCGATCTTCAATATGGAACATGTTTTCCTGTCAGCGAGCCGGTCTTGATTCGTGGCACAGTGCGCAATACCGCAGATGTGCTGATTATGCAAGGCTCGATTACCACCTGTCTGCACGGCATATGTGACCGTTGTGCAACTGCGTTTACGCAGGAGGTGGAGATCCCTGTGGATGTGGTGCTGACGGAGGAACTGTCTAATGAAGACAGCGAGGATGAATGGGTGTTTCCTTTGGAGGCAGGCACTGCGGATTTGGAAGAAATTGTGCGGACGGTGTTCGTGCTGAACTTAAGTCCCAAGATGCTGTGTAAGCCGGATTGTAAGGGCCTTTGTTGCGGATGCGGCAAAAACATGAATGAAGAAGCTTGCACTTGCCAAAAAGAATTAGACTCCCGTTTTGCTGCTTTACGGCAGCTTCTCGATAAGTAAGTAAAAGAAATGCTGTCAAAGCAGTTTGACCAAGGAGGTGTCATCCATGGCTGTCCCTAAGTGTAAAGTGTCCAAGGCCCGTCGCGATAAGCGTCGTGGTTCCAACTGGAAGCTGGCTGCTCCCAGCGTAGCAGTGTGCTCCAAGTGTGGTGAGCCCGTTATGCCCCACAGAGCTTGCAAGGCTTGTGGTAACTACAATGGTCGTCAGGTTCTGGCTGCCAAGGCTGACTAAGGCAGGAAAAGCGTAAGCGCAGAGGAAGGTTATATACCTTCCTCTTTTTCCTTTTTTATGGGAATACTATTTTTATAAAAAATTTGTAAATATCGTGGATTTTCGTTGATTTACCTGTTATTTTGTGGCATAATAACAAATAATAGCTTTTTAGGAAGGAGTGAGTGCCATGGCGAAGCCTCTGGTAGCCATTGTGGGTAGACCCAATGTAGGCAAGTCAATGCTTTTTAATAAACTCACAGGTCAGCGTACTTCAATCGTGGAGGATACCCCTGGTGTCACCCGGGATCGTATTTACGGTGATTGTGAGTGGTGTGGCCGCCAGTTTTCGCTGGTGGATACCGGCGGTATTGAGCCGGGAACAGACAGCGATATGCTGAAGTTTATGCGACGTCAGGCAGAAATCGGCATCGAACTGGCGGACTGTATCGTGATGGTGGCTGATGTGCGTACCGGTGTTACAGCTGCAGACGTGGACGTAGCTACAATGTTGCGTAAATCCGGAAAGCCTGTGGCGCTGGCTGTAAATAAATGTGACTCTGTGGGACCTGTCAATCCGGATGTTTATGAGTTCTACAG
>JAZQWQ010000137.1:0-3269 GCA_045632385.1 Faecousia sp. | reverse complement strand
CGTGAAATGGGCATAAACCGAACATATTCGAACCGGAACGTTTCAAGTTCACATATTGTCCCACCACATCCTCAATGGGATTGCGGGCTACCAATTCATCAATAAATGATGGAGGAAATGCCACGGCTTACGCCTCCTTTCCTAAATATCGTTTCCACTTATCCCCGGACGTGCCAGCCCGCAGGAATAAATAGTTCAGAATATTTGTCTACCGCATACTTGTCGGTCATACCGGCAATGTAATCGCAGACCGTTTGCTCCATACCGTCAAAGGACAGCTGGGGCTGAAAATCCTGAGGTAAGGCCTCCGGATGCTCGTAATAGTACCGGTATAGCCACTGAAGCATATCCCGGGCTTTGCTTTCTTCACCCTTGGCCACCGGATTGCGATAAACACGTTCAAACATAAAGCTTCTTAAGTCCGATAAAGCGGTACCAATTGAAGGAGAAAGCATAATTTCTCCAGTTTCCTTGGACGTGAGGATCATATCGCAGACCAGGGTATCCAGACGCTGGCTGTGGGACTGACCCAACACTCGGGTAATACTCCGGGGAATATCCGCTTCTTCCAAAATACCTGCCCGGATGGCATCGTCAATATCGTGATTTACGTAAGCGATTCGGTCCGAGATCCGGACGATCTGACCCTCCAGAGTCTCCGGCACACGCTCTCCGGTATGTCCCAAAATACCCATACGGACTTCATATGTCAAGTTCAGGCCTGCGCCATCATTTTCCAGCACATCCACCACACGCAAGCTTTGTTCATTGTGGGAAAAGGGCTTTCCGGTACACTCTGACAAGGCCTTTTCTCCGGCATGGCCGAAGGGAGTATGTCCTAAGTCGTGTCCCATCGCTGCCGCTTCAGTCAAATCCTCGTTCAGCGACAAAGCCCGGGCAATGGTCCGGGCAATTCGGGCCACCTCTAATGTGTGGGTCATACGGGTGCGGTAATGATCGCCCTCCGGCTGCAAAAACACCTGGGTCTTATGCATCAGGCGGCGAAAAGACTTACAGTGAACGATGCGGTCAATATCCCGCTGAAAATTGGTACGCATATCCGCCGCATCCGGCTCTTCCGGGTGCAAACGTCCCCGTGTCTCATTGGAAAAGGCGGCAAATTTTGACAATCGGTCGTATTCTGCCTGCTCCAAAAGTTCTCGTACATCCATAAAGCTCTACCTCGTTTATTCTACCGGGAATGCCCGGTATTCCTGACCTAACTCCATCGTTTCCACAGTGCCTGCGGTCATATCCGTGAGTTTATCCCGGAATGCTTGCGCCTGCTCCCGGGCCACCAAAATCTCCAGTTCCACTTCTGCCCCAAAATTGGTATCCCGGATGACACAACCAAAGGCTTCCGCTTCCAGCTTTACACGCTCATAAAAATTATATGGACAAGGCACATACAGCACCGTCCAGACCCGTTTCATAGAACGGCCGGCTGCGTCGATGGCAATTTTTGCGCCTTTGGTATACGCACGAACCAGACCACCTGCCCCCAGCAAGGTGCCGCCAAAGTACCGGGTGACCACACAGACGATATTAAACAGATTCTCTTTTTGCAGAACCTGCATCATAGGGTTTCCGGCCGTGCCGCCAGGTTCTCCGTCGTCAGAAAACCGCATTGCGCCGTCCCGGATAATATAGGCCCAGCAATTATGGGTCGCATCGTAATGCTGTTTTTTCATTTCCTGGATTTTTTCGAGGGCTTCCTCTTCACTTTCCACGCACCAGACTCTGCCGATGAACCGGGATTTTTTCTCTACAAATTCATCTTCGCCATAGCCGGTCGGTACCAGGTATTCTTCCACCTTTAGTGCTCCTTCAAAATATAGTCTTTCAGCTTGCCGTACAAAATTGGATCCAAAACCGCTTCCACTTCAATGCCCTCGCCGGTATAATCCACCTTCTTCACCTGGGCGCCGGCATGGAGGGTTTCCACCATACCGCCCATAGAATAAGGCAGTCGCACCGTTACGTGGTGACGGCTGTGACCCAAAGCAGTTTCGATTGCCTGCAACAGCGCATCCATTCCCTGCCCCTTTGCAGCAGAGATTTTCACCACATCTTCCCCAATGGGAATATCCTCCGGCTGGACCAGATCTGCCTTGTTGTAAAGCCGCAAAACCTTTGTGCCGGGCTTTGCCAGCTTGGCGATCAGGCTGTCTACAACGGCAATATGCTCTTCCCGGTTGGGGTCTGCAGAGTCGATTACGTGCAGCAAAAGATCTGCGTATTCCAGCTCCTCCAGGGTTGCCCGGAAGGCATCTACCAGATGGTGAGGAAGCTTGGCAATAAAGCCAACGGTGTCAGAAAGAATCACATCCAGGTTATCTGACACTTTCAGCTGCCGGGACGTGGTGTCCAGGGTATCAAAAAGCCGGTTATTTGCAGGGATACCAGCATCGGTCAGCCGGTTCAAAAGCGTTGATTTACCTGCATTGGTGTAGCCTACAATAGCAACCACCGGCACAGAATTTTTCATTCTGCGCTCCCGCTGGACGGCACGAACCTGCCGCACCTGCTGCAGCTCCGTCTGCAACCGGGAGATACGCTCCCGGATGTGCCGCCGGTCAGATTCCAGCTTCGTTTCACCGGGGCCTCGGGTGCCGATACCGCCACCTTGCCGGGAAAGGCTCAAGCCCATACCGGAAAGCCGGGGCAGCAAATATTTATACTGGGCAAGCTCCACCTGCAGCCGACCTTCCCGGGTCTTGGCTCGCTGGGCAAAAATATCCAAGATCAGGGCGCTTCTATCCAGCACCGTTACACCCAAAATTTCTTCCAGGGCACGGATGTGACCGGGAGATAACTCGTTGTCAAACACCACCATCGTCGCTTCCGTGGCTTCCACCAGCATCCGGACCTCCTGTGCCTTACCTTCACCGATAAAGCTGTGGGAATCCGGTGCGTGACGGTTCTGCAAGATTTTTCCAGTGCAAAAACCGCCGGCTGTTTCCAAAAGCGCATCCAGTTCTTCCAAGGTTTCGTCGGTAGCTGTCTGCTGGGCCGTGAAGCAATCCGCATTTAAGCCCACCAAAACCGCGCGTTCCTGGGCATTTTCCTGAAAATTCGTCTCCATACTTCCTCCGGGAAATAAAACTCCCCCATTTTTGCATTTTACTTATTATAACACAACCGAAGAGAAGAAAACAACTGTTTTCGCAGAAAAAAAGAATAAACCCACACCAAAAGGTGTGGGTTTGTATTCTTATTACCAATTTGCTTCTTACTTCATACCGAAACGCTTGTTGAAACGATCAACA
>JAZQWQ010000136.1:0-3676 GCA_045632385.1 Faecousia sp. | reverse complement strand
GATTTTTCCACATCCGCCAAGTCCTTAAAATAATCCAGGTGATCTGCCTCCACATTGAGAATCACTGCCAATGTGGGGAAGAAATTCAGGAACGAATCACAATATTCACAGCTTTCTAAAATAATGGTATCCCCATTACCCACCCGATGTCCGGCACGGAGCAGCGGCAGGTAGCCACCAATCATCACAGTAGGATCCTTTTGGGCCTGCATAAAAATATGCGTTACCATAGAAGTGGTCGTAGTTTTACCGTGGGTGCCAGCCACGCAGATCGCATTTTCATAATTCTGCATGATCACACCCCAAGCCTGGGCGCGTTCAAACATAGGAATTCCCATACGACGGGCGCCGGCAACCTCCGGATTATCATTTTGCGCTGCTGCAGTACGAATAATGCAATCAACACCAACAATATTTTCCTCAGAATGACCAATTGCTACACGGATACCGTGCGAAATCAGCTCATCCGTAGAAACAGAGGAATTCATATCAGAGCCACTGACGATCAAGCCCATTCCCTGCAGCACCAAGCCCAGAGGACGCATTGAAACACCGCCAATGCCAACGAGATGAACCCGTTTTCCCGGAACTAAGTATTTTTTAAGTTCTTCACTTCGATTCATATCAGATACAACCCCACAGAATTTATCTTTTATAGAACTAATCCATTATATAACATTTAAGCCGGATTGACAACATTTTTTTCCAACCAGACTTATGCATAAATACTGTATATATGCGCTTGTTTATTCATTTCATTTTTTATTATCCGCATATAATATCTTCCGTTTTAAGCGTTATGTCCATTTTTAATCTGTTTTTCCGGATATTTTTAGTTATTTTATCCAGTTGACATTGTATAATATACGGTGTATAATGCATACATCCTAATTTTAACCAATTTTGAAAAGGAGTTTTACATTATGAAAAAGTTAATCGCACTGATTTTAGCTCTGGTTATGGCCCTGTCTTTGGTTGCTTGCGCTTCCTCCGGAAACAACGCTTCCAACGACGACAATGCCGCATCCGTAACAACCATTGAAAAGGGTAAGCTGATCATGGCTACCAACGCTGAGTTCCCTCCCTACGAAATGACTGACGACGACGGCAACTACATTGGCATCGATGTAGAGATCGCTGAGAAGATCGCCGAGAAGCTGGGTCTGGAGCTGGAGATTTTGGATATGGCTTTCGACGCTGCTTTGCTGGCCGTTAACGAGGGCAAGAGCGACATCGTTATGTCCGGTGTTTCCGTTACCGAAGATCGCAAACTGGTTATGGAGTTCACTACCAGCTACACCACCGCTGTTCAGAAGGTTATCATCAAGGAAGGTTCTGATGTAACCCTGGACAACCTGGGTGAAAAGATGATCGGCGCACAGCGTGGCACCACCGGTTACCTCTATGCTTGTGATGATTACGGCGATGATCACGTCAACGCTTACGAGACCGGCGCTACCGCTATCCAGGCTTTGCAGAACGGTCAGATCGACTGTGTGATCATCGACAGCGCTCCCGCTGCTGAGTTTGTAAAGGCTAACGCTGGTTTGACTCTGATCGACGGTGACTGGGTTACTGAAGAGTACGCCATCGGCTGCGACAAGGGTAACACACAGCTGGTTGAAGCCATCAACAAGTGCTTGGCCGAGATGATCGCTGACGGCACCATTGACGCGATCAACAGCAAGTACATTACTGCCGAATAATTACCACATCTGAGGGCGGCACATTCTGCCGCCCTCATTTCCCATATTATATAAAGTGAGGTTCCCCGTGGCTGAATATTATGAACTTTGGAAAGGCCTGATGATTTCCGGTGAAAAGCTTTCCTTTTGGCAGGAAGGTTTCATCAAGTTCTATCAGGCATTTATTGAAAAAAACCGCTGGATGCAATACTTGGAAGGTGTCGGCACTACCATTTTAGTCACCGCAATGGCTTTGCTCATTGGTGTTGCTTTGGGTGTTATCGTTGCAATTATTCGTACTACCCACGACCAACAGCGTCCCGGTAAGAAAAATTTCTTATTGGGTATTGTGAATGCCATCTGTAAGGTATATGTAACCGTAATTCGTGGCACACCAATGATGGTGCAGATGCTCATTATGGGCCTTGTTATTTTTAAAAGTAGCCGTGATTTCACATCTATTGGCGCACTGACCCTGGGTATTAACTCCGGCGCATATGTAGCTGAAATCATTCGTGGTGGTCTGATGTCCCTGGATCCCGGTCAGGCAGAAGCCGGCCGTAGCCTGGGTCTTAACTACCTGGACACAATGCGATTGATCGTTATCCCTCAGGCCTTTAAGGCGATTTTGCCTTCTCTGAGCAACGAGTTCATCATTCTCTTGAAAGACACTTCCCTGATTACCGTTATCGGCGGTAAGGAGCTTCTCCACGCCGCACAGGGAATTTATGGCCGTACCTACGAACAGATGTATCCCCTACTGGGTACCGCCGTCATTTACCTTGTACTGGTTTTGATTTTCTCCTGGCTGCAAGGAATTCTGGAAAGGAAGCTGCGTCAAAGTGATAGAGGTTAAAAATTTAAGCAAATCCTTCGGCGACCATTTGGTGCTGGACAATATCTCCGAGCATATCGCTCCCGGAGAAAAGGTGGTTATCATTGGTCCCTCCGGCTCCGGTAAGTCCACATTCCTGCGTTGCCTGAACCAAATGGAAATTCCTACCTCCGGTCAAATTATTTTTGATGGTGAGGATATCACCGACCCCAAGATTAATATTGATCTGGTACGTCGCAAGATGGGTATGGTGTTCCAACACTTCAATCTATTTAACAATATGACCATCCGGAAAAACATTACCCTTGCTCCCATTCGCACCAAGCTGATGAGCAAGGAAGAAGCCAACGATGTTGCAACCCAACTTCTGAAGCGGGTTGGACTGGAAGAGAAAGCAGATGCATATCCCAGCCAGCTGTCCGGCGGTCAAAAGCAGAGAATTGCCATTGTCAGAGCTTTGGCTATGAACCCTAAGCTGATGCTTTTCGATGAGCCAACCTCCGCGTTGGATCCGGAGATGGTCGGCGAAGTTCTGGAAGTTATGAAAGAACTGGCAAATGACGGTATGACAATGGTGGTAGTCACCCACGAAATGGGCTTTGCCAAGGAAGTGGGCAGCCGCGTTCTGTTTATGGATGAGGGTAAAATCGTCGAACAAAATACACCTGCTGAATTGTTTGGCAATCCACAGCATCCCAGACTCCGGGAGTTCCTGTCTAAAGTGTTATAATAGATAAGCCGTCTTTTGCAACGTAAAAGACGGCTTTTTATTTTTAAAAATTTTCCCATAAAAAAAGAACCGACCCGAAGTCGGTTCTTTTTTTATGGAGCGGGTGACGAGGCTCGAACTCGCTACCTGCACCTTGGCAAGGTGGCGCTCTACCGGATGAGCTACACCCGCATCTGGTGCCTCCGGTCGGAATCGAACCAACGACACGTGGATTTTCAGTCCACTGCTCTACCGACTGAGCTACAGAGGCATACTTGTGGAGAGCGGAGCTCTCCACAGATGCTTTATGGCGACCCCGAACGGACTCGAACCGTCGACCTCCAGCGTGACAGGCTGGCGTGCTAACCGACTGCACCACAGGGCCAGATTTTGGTGGGAACAACAGGGCTCGAACCTGTGACCCCATGCTTGTAAGGCATGTGCTCT
>JAZQWQ010000135.1:0-6146 GCA_045632385.1 Faecousia sp. | reverse complement strand
GCCTCTTTTATAGTGACATAAAAGCCTGTGGAAAAACCGTTAAATTCCATCAAATACTTTCTGGAATCGTCAAGCATATTGTAGTAGTGGGTTTTCAGGGAACAGCCGCCGATGTATAGGTTTACCGTTTTTAAGACAAGGTTATTTTCAGCTGCCATACGGCTCAGATACCGGGTAGCGTCTTGAGAAAAACTATTTCCGATGGAAAGAATTTTCATAATAAAAACTCCTTTTACAGTTCTGTAAACCGGAAAACATATCGGTCTGCTTTTTCTTGAAATTCTGCTACAAAGTCCTCAGAGGACTTGTCAAAAATACCGATTGCAACCATACCGGCTTTTTTTGCTGTGGTTACCGCGTTGATGTTGTCGTCCACAAACGCACATTCAGAAACCGTTGTGCCCAGCCGTTGGGCGGCTTCTGCATAGATCCGGGGGTCAGCCTTGGTGTAAGGGAAATCATCGCAGCTCCACACATTGTCAAACAGATCGTAAATACCCACCCGTTGCAGGCACTTGTCCAGTAACTTGTGGGGGCTGGCGGTGAGGACATTAATGCTGTGTCCCTGACTTTTTAGCTGTACAAGCTTATCCTGCACACCGTCTTTCAAGGGAATGTGGTAGTGATATGCAGATGTGTTACAGGCGATGATCTCGTCTACCAGATCGTCCGGGGTAGATGCATAGCCGAGACCAATCATATATTCCGCGGTACCGCGGTATCCCAAAGGTGTTACGATCTTTATGATATCTTCCGGATAAGCAATATTCGCCCCATCCAAAAGTTTGATGATTGTGTCGGCAAAGTAGGGCATAGAGTCTACCAATGTGCCGTCAAAATCAAAAAGATATGTCATTTTTCCTATTTCCTCTCAGATATTTCATAGTAAGTTGAATATACAACATTTTTAATTTTAAGTCAACAGAAAGACATTGAGAAACAAAGGTGGATGTGGTATAATCTTCCCTGTGAGGAGGTGGCCGTATGCAAGAAGCGATCTTAACAGCAACTGCGTTGTTTGTCCAAAGAGCCATGGCAGAAAATGATACCGCCCACGACACAGATCATTTAAACCGTGTGGTAGCCCTTGCAATGCAGCTGGCAGAAAGATGTGGCGCCAATCTGTTTCGTACCCGGATGCTGGCGCTGCTCCACGAAACCAGTGACGATAAACTCAACTCCAACTTAGGACTTCCGGCTGTGGAAGTATTTCTGAAGACCCAAGGTCTGCCTCAGGCGGATATTGACTTCCTGCTGATGGGAATTCCTTACATTTCCTACCGAAAGTATCCGAAACTCTCCCCGGATATTCCGCTGGAGATTCGCGTTGTTCAGGATGCAGATAGGATCGACGCAATGGGGGCTGTAGGCATTGCCAGAACCTTTGCTTACGGCGGCGCAAAGGGACGCTCGCTGACGGAAAGCCTCACCCACTTTGACGAAAAACTTCTGAAATTGTATGATCTGTTGTCAACACCGGAAGCCAAAGAACTTGCCGCACCTCGCTATGCGTTCCTGAAAAGCTTTTACCAACAATTCAAAAACGAAGCGGAATAAAAAACATCCATCATTTGATGGATGTTTTTATCTTATAATGCCTCCATTGCGGAGCGCTTGCTATCGTCTACAGAAACCTCGGCGGCAATGACCCGATTGGGGTCAACCACCTTTTGGTAGACATCAAAATAACGCAAACCAAATTCATATAAGGATTTGGCATTAAAATGCAAATTGTCCGGATTGGCAGTCAAACCGGTAGCCGGAACGAAGCCCATATAAGGCTGCGATGCGGCAAAGGCCTCCAGCGCGGCGTTGACCTGAGGTCCGTACAGCGCATGCGGCTTTGCAACACCGTTTGCTTGTGTCGTGTATAGGCAGAGAAAATCGCCCAAACCACCGACCAGGAAAGGGATGTCCGGCAGTGCCAATTCTTTTCGCAGTTCCTCCACAATCGGGCAGAACCGTTCCGGGTAGGAATTTGCAAGTTCCGGAGTTTGGGCCTCACCCTCGCCCTGATGCCACAAGATGCCCACAATCACAGAGGTTCGCTGGGCAAGCTTGGCTTGGGAAATGGCATTGTCCAGAAGAAGTCCGCCAGGCTGCCACTGTGCCAGTGTTGTACCACCGTCGGCGCAGCAAATCAGTCCTACATCAACATCATAAGTCTTTGCATAGCTTTCAGCAAAGCTTTCTGCCAGGGAAGCGCCTGAAAAGCTCCTGTCCGGATTGATGGGGCGGAACATCTTTTGCCACCGCCCATTGCGTAGAATTTTTATGTGGTTGTTATCCACATCAATGGCTTCATTTAGAAAGCCACGGCCAGCCATATTGGATTGACCGATGAGTAAAAAGGAATGAATCAACCTAGATCCTCCCAGTGCAGTACAACACCATTCTGCCGCAGCTTATTTTGCAAGGCTTTTACGTCCAGCGTGTCAAACTCGTCAGTCATAGCGGCGGCAAGACCTGCAGCTTCACCTGTGACAGCGCAACAGGGGATTACTCGCATAACATCCCACATACTTTCCGTGGAACTGATGCAGCGACCGGCGCAAATCAGATTTTTGACCTGGGAAGAATACAGCGCCCGGAATGGCACTTCGTAAACAGGACCACGTTTTTTCCAGTTACTGACCATGCCAATGGAATCTTCAATGTACTTTTTGTCGTCTGCCAAAGTCATTTCATATTGACCGATAATTTTCCGTGTCATCCGGATCTGAGGGATCGTGGCAATAGTACAAGGCATCAAAGAGGGATCTTCCACACGACGTTTTTTGATATCATTCATCGTGGATGTGTGGGACAGCTGCATCTGTTCAGACAGTTCTACACCATCCAGGCCTGTAAAACGTCGATTGACCAAATATCGCCCCTCTTTGCCGGGTGTTTTCTCTTCGTCAGGAACGTCACTGGCGCCCAGCAGACGCAGCTTATAACCCTCTGCGCCAATGCTGTAATACCAGGCAGCCAGAATGTTACCCTGGTTGAAGGTATTGGTAGGAGCCTCTGCGAAATGGGCAATGTCACAATCGCCGGTGGCATCTACCACAGATCTGACACGGATCGCCTGACGGCCGGACTTGCTTTCTACAACAACTGCGTCGATCTTATTGCCGTTTTTGTGCGTACCTACTGCATAGAAACCGTAGAGAATCTCCACATTTTCCTTTTGTAAAAGCTGCTCTGCCAAAATGGCAAACAGCTGTGCATTATATTGCACCTCAAACCGGGGGTCGGTACGGGTGCGCTTGGCAGGATCATTGTTGTCCAGCCAGTTGGCAGGATGTCGGTCTTCGCTGCCCATCGAGCAGGAAAGGCGGAGTAGTTCCTCAGCAATGCCGAAAGAAACCTGATGGCCCTCACCGTCGCACAGCGGCAGATAAATGGTCACAAGACCGGCAGTAGCCAAACCGCCCAGCATATAGGTTTTTTCCAATAAAATAACCTTCTTACCGGCTCGTGCTGCAGAAAGTGCCGCAGAAATGCCGGCAAAGCCACCGCCGCAGACCAACACGTCGCATTGCTTTGTGACTTCTGTCTGAATGTTTTCTGTAATATGCATAGCTTCAGCCCCCTGTGCATTTTTTTCTTAATTATAACATACAGGGTAAAAAAGTCAACACACAACCTACTTGCAAAATGCCATGTTCAGGACTATAATAGAAATAGAAAGAGGGTGTGCGTATATGAAACTTTGGAAGCATTTTGTTACAGTCACACGGCACCGCTGGCTGGTGCGGCAGGGCTGTTTTCAGGTCGGTTTGTACTGGCAGGGCTTGGTACACGACTTGTCCAAATATTCTCCTACGGAATTTGGTATGGGCGCAAAGTACTACCAGGGAACACGCAGTCCCAACAACGCAGAACGTGAGGATAAGGGCTACAGCGAAGCCTGGATGCACCATAAGGGTCGCAACCCCCATCATTATGAATATTGGACAGATATGAATTTGCAGACCCGCTGTTACGAGTCTGTCCCGGTGCCAAGAAAATATCTGGCAGAAATGATTATGGACCGCAGAGCTGCCTGTAAGGTCTACCAGGGCGCTGCTTATACCGATGCTTCGCCCTTGGCCTACTTGCAAAAAAGCCGGGAAAAGGATTTGATGCACCCCCGGACCAAGCAGGAACTGACCTATATTCTGACGATGCTTCAGGACGAAGGAGAGAAGAAGACCTTTCAATATATCAAAAATCATGTACTGAAAGGAAAACCTTTTCCCTGGGAAGAATGAATAAAAGAAAAAATCCCGGATAAGCTAGTCTTGTCCGGGAAATTTGCAGGAAATTGGAAAAAAGTTCTTGACTTTTTCCGGTAGTTGAGTATAATAAATCACGTGCCTGTCACATAGAGGATTAGTGTAACGGTAGCACACCGGACTCTGACTCCGTTTGCGGGGGTTCGAATCCCTCATCCTCTGCCAGAAAAATGGGAACACCATTCGGTGTTCCCATTTTTCTTTTGCAGAGTGATGAGGGATTCGAAAGGGCGGCACCGGTGGTTACACCGGTGCAAAAATTGAGAGCGAGCGAGCAATTTTTAGCCCGTGGGAGAATCCATTGATTGCTGGTCGCATCCGGTACGGATGTGAACACAATCAATAATAAATAGCAGTGGCGCAATAGAAATAGATAATCATAGCGTTACACCATTCGGTGTTCCCATTTTTCTTTTGCAGAGTGATGAGGGATTCGTTTTTCAATTTTAGAACAAGTGTAGTATTTATGATCAAAAAACGGCATTCTTATTTGGAAGAATGCCGTTTTTTAATACGTTCATTTTAACAAATCAGAGAAGAGTTGTGGGATCTGTGTATTCCAAATCCTGTGCTACTGCAACAGCCTGACAGGTAAGCTTTCCTTTGTAGGTGTTGAGGCCCTTCAGCAGCGCAGGGTCTGCCTTGCAGGCAGCTTCTGCACCCATATTTGCAAGCTTCAAAGCATAGGGCAGCGTTGCGCCGGTCAATGCCAAGGTAGAGGTTCTGGGAACAGCACCGGGCATATTGGCAACAGAGTAATGCAGCACACCGTGCTTGATGTAGAACGGGTTTTCGTGGGTAGTGATCCGGTCAATGGTTTCAATAGAACCGCCCTGGTCAATGGCCACATCCACGATGGCACTGCCGGGACGCATAGACTGCACCATTTCTTCCGTAACCAGCTTTGGAGTTTTCGCGCCGGGGATCAAAACACAGCCGATCACCAGATCTGCATTCTTGACAGCGTTGGCAATATTATAGGAGTTGGAAAGAAGTGTTTGCACGCGACCGCCAAAAATGTCATCCAAATAGGCCAAACGCTTGACACTCAGATCAATAATCGTGACATTTGCGCCGAAGCCGGAGGCAGCCTTTGCAGCGTTCAGACCTACGTTGCCACCACCAATGATCACGACATTTGCTTTTTCCACACCGGAAACACCGCCCAACAGGATACCACGACCACCGCAGTTGGACTCCAGAAGATGCGCGCCAATCTGCACGGACAGACGGCCGGCAACTTCACTCATAGGGGCAAGCAACGGCAGAGAACCGTCAGCCATTTGTACAGTTTCATAGGCAACGGCAGTAATTTTTTTCTGCAGCAATGCCTGGGTCTGACCCGGATCGGGAGCCAGATGCAAATAGGTAAACAGAGTCTGCCCCTCTTTCAGCAGATCATACTCCGGCACAAGGGGTTCTTTGACTTTGACGATCATATCAGCAATTTCATATACTTCAGCCGGTGTGGCAAGAATCTCGGCACCTACGGCAAGATATTCCTGATCGGTAAAGCCGCTGCATACACCGGCATTTTTTTCTACATAAACCTGATGACCTGCACGAACCAGCGCATCTACACTGGCGGGTGTTAATCCGACACGTCCCTCCTGAGGCTTAATTTCTTTGGGGCAACCAATACGCATAATACTCACTCCTTTAAATAAAAAGACACTTGTATACTATCATAATCTGTTTTGTGTTGCAAGATTTTTTGATAAAAAAATTAAAAGCGATCGCAATTTAGCAGAAATTTATAATTTGTAAATGATATGTTTTTGTGCTATTATGAAGAAAAACGTGTAAGGTAGGATAGTATGTTACAATTTGGTTTTTTAAGCACATCTTCAATTGCGCCTCGCTTTTTGGCAGCTTTGCGGGAAA
>JAZQWQ010000134.1:0-11897 GCA_045632385.1 Faecousia sp. | reverse complement strand
CAGCTTCTCAGGATCCTTGACCTGATAGTTGCCGCCTTCCTTGGTCTGGTGCAGGGTGTGCATGATCTCACGACCGTGGTCGGAGTGTGCAGCAGTACCGCCTACGGTGAAACGCAGGTAGTTACGGGCAACGATGCCGTGAACGTCACAACCACAGATACCGCGAGGTGCCTTGGGAGTGATACGGCAGGGACCCATAGAACAAATCCGGCAACAAGTACCGGCTTCACCGAAACCGCAGTGGGGATTCTGATTCTTAGCACGCTGCTGCCAAGTATCAGCACCGACCTTCTTTGCATTTTCCAGCAAAGAATTGGTGGCTTCTTCCATCTGCTCAACGGTGGTAGTAAATGCCCAATCCTTCAATCTTATTTCCTCCTAATATGTATTCACAGGCCTATGCGGCCGCATAGGCGCAGTATATCAGTGTTATTCTAATAGATTTGTCTTCAAAAGTCAATGCGAACTTGCGCTTATTTCCGGCCATTTCTCCAAATTTCCCGCAATTTTTTCCAACAGCGGCCTATGCGCTTGCATTTGACCGGTCTTTTTTGTATAATGTATATATTGTTGACTTTTTGAAGGTGACCCGTATATGATCCAAGATAAATTTTATGTAATCGATACCCATTGCCACGTATATCCGGCCAAGATCGCTGCCGCGGCTGTTTCCGCTACCGACGCTTTTTACGGTGTGGTCTCCGTGCTGGACGGCAGTACCGATACCCTGCGCAAACAGATGGAAAAGACCGGTGTGGACCACGCCCTGATTCAGTCCGTAGCCACTACCCCCAAGCAGGTAGGAAGCATCAACCGCTTCATTGCCGCTACAGTGGCAGAAGCCGGCGGCTGCTTCACAGGCTTAGGCACCCTCCATCCGGACAGCGCTGACCAGGCAGCAGACGTGGCGGAAATTCTTTCCCTGGGTCTGAAAGGTGTGAAGCTGCACCCGGATATCCAGCGTTTTCCCATGGACGACCCCCGTTGTATGAAGATCTACGAGCTTTGCCAGGAGGCTGGGCTTGTGATGCTGCTGCACACCGGTGACAGCCGCTACGATAATTCCAACCCCAACCGGCTTTTGCCGGTGCTGAAAGCCTTCCCTGACCTGACCATTATCGGTGGTCACTTAGGCGGCTATTCCATTTGGGACGAAGCCAGCCGGCAGCTGGCCGGTGTACCGAACTTTTATGTGGACACCTCCTCCAGCATTGGAGTGCTGGGTGTTTCCGCAGCCAGGGAGATCATCCTGCGCTACGGCTTTGACCACGTGCTTTTCGGCACGGACTACCCCATGTTCTGCGCAGAAACAGAGCTGAATTACCTTCTGCAGATGGACTTTACCGATGCAGAATATGAAAAAATATTCAACCAAAACCCGCGTCAACTGTTCCATTTGTAAAAAAATTCCTCTTTTTCTGAAAAAATATGCAAACGCACTTGACTTTTGTCTTGTGATGCGGTAGTATCCACTTAATCAATCTGTTATGAAGGAGGAAGCGGTATGTTCTTTTATGCTTATTATTATTTTACCAAGGGCTGTCCGCTTTCTTTGTAATACCGGAATATTTTCCGTTACGAAGTGGACAGTCCGCATCCGTCGTGCTCTCAAGCACTTGATGGTATGCGGATTTTTTATTTGGAGGTTTTGATGATGGTATCACAGGAAATGCTGGCTTTAGGCAAAAAAAGCTCAGCCATCCGGGAGATTTTTGAATATTCCAAGAAGCGTAAGGCAGAAATCGGTGCAGAGAATGTCTTTGACTTCAGCCTGGGTAATCCCAGCATTCCGGCCCCCAAATGCGTGGGGGAGGAAATCGCCCGTCTGCTTTGTGGCGACAGCGTAGACCTCCACGGCTATACCTCCGCCGCCGGTGACTTGCAGACCCGGGCAACGATTGCCCAAAACGTTGCCGGACGCTTTGGTTTTGCCGCAGAAGCCGGCCTCATTTATATGACCTGCGGTGCGGCCGCTTCCCTGACCGTTTCCTTAAAGGCCATCATCCAGCCCGGGGACGAGGTCATTCTCCTGGCGCCTTATTTCCCGGAGTACAAAGTCTTTGCGGAAAATGCCGGCGCAGCCGTCCGGGTGGTAAACTGCCCAGCCCCTCATTTTGGACTTGATCTGGAAGCGCTGGACAAGGCCATCACAAAAAAGACCCGGGCAATTTTGGTCAACTCCCCCAATAACCCCACCGGTGTTGTCTTTTCCGAAGCCGATATCCAGGGTCTTGCTGCCCTGTTAAATACGAAAAAAGCCCGGTTCGGCAGAGCCGTGACCATTTTGGCCGACGAGCCTTACCGGGAACTTGTCTACGATGACGTGTTCGTTCCCTATATTCCCAATTACTACGACGATACCATCGTCTGCTATTCCTATAGCAAAGCCCTTTCGCTGCCCGGTGAGCGTATCGGCTATATTTTGGTTTCCCCCAAAATGGCGGAAGCTGCCGATACCTTTGCCGCTGTTTGCGGTGCCGGTCGTGCTATGGGTTATGTGTGCGCCCCCAGCTTGTTCCAAAAAGTGGTGGCGGCCTGTGACGGCACACCCCCTGACCTGTCCAGCTATGACAAAAACCGTCGGCTTTTGTACGACAGCCTGACCGAAATGGGCTATGAGGCCGTCTGCCCCCAAGGCGCTTTTTACCTGTTCGTAAAAGCCTTAGAGCCGGATGCCGGGGCATTTTGCCAGAAAGCCAAAAAGCACGAGCTGCTTCTGGTTCCCGGGGACAGCTTTGGCGCTGACCATTATGTGCGCCTGGCCTACTGCGTCAGCTACGACCAAATCCAGCGTTCCCTCCCCGCCTTTGAAAAACTGATCAAGGAGTATGGTAACTTATGACCGACCTGGAAAAAGCAAGACAGATCATCAACTCTGTGGATACCCAAATGGCAGCGCTTTTTGAAAAGAGAATGGATGCGGTGCGGCTGGTTGCCGCCTATAAGCAGGCCCGGGGTCTGCCTGTAGACGACTTTGCCCGGGAAGAAGAAATGATCGCCCGGAATGCCGCCCTTTTGGAAAGCGACGAGCTTCGCGCCTACTACGTGAACTTCCTCCGGGCAACCATCGATGTATCCAAGCAGATGCAGCATAAGCTCCTCGACGGTATGCGTGTGGCTTACAGCGGTGTCCCCGGCGCCTTTGCCAATATTGCCGCAGAAAAGATCTTCCCCGATGCGGTGGCGGTGGCTTACGGCGATTTCAAGGCCGCCTATAAAGCAGTAGAAAACGGAGAATGTGACGTAGCGGTGCTGCCCATTGAAAACAGCTTCAATGGTGACGTGGGCAATGTGCTGGACTTGGCTTTCTTTGGCTCTCTGTACATAAACGGTGTGTATGAGGCACAGATCGTACAAAACCTGCTGGCAGTCAAGGGTGCGACCTTAGACCAGATCAAGACCGTTATCAGCCACCCCCAGGCTTTGGGGCAGTGCGCTGCGTATATTGAAAAGCACGGCTTCCAAACCGAAGAAGCGGTAAATACTGCGGTGGCGGCCAAACTGGTTGCCCAATCCGGAAGATGCGACATTGCCGCCATTGGCAGCGCAGAAGCGGCAGAGAAATTCGGCCTGAAAAAGCTTGCCGCCCACATTAACGAAAGTAATGCCAATTCCACCCGTTTTGCGGTGTTCTCCAGAGCGCAAAAGCTGCCCTCCAAGCAGGATAAAAAATTCATTATGCTCTTTACGGTCAATAACGTAGCCGGTTCTCTGGGCAAAGCCATCTCTGTCATCGGTCAGCACGGCTTTAACCTCCAGGCCCTGAAAAGCCGCCCCACCAAGGAGCTGGTTTGGGACTACTATTTCTACGCAGAAGGCGAAGGCAACATTGCAAGCGCCGAGGGTGTTCAAATGCTCCGGGAGCTGAAAGACTACTGCGCCAACCTGAAGGTCATCGGCAGTTTTGAAAAGGATGTTATATTATGATGATTCCTGTAAAAACCTCCCAAGGGTCTTATGATATCGTCTTGCAGCGTGGCTGTCTGCAAGCAGCCGGGGACTACCTGAACTTAGATCGGAAAGTTTTGATCGTCACAGACAGCGGTGTGCCCCAGAGCTATGCCGAAACCCTGGCAAGCTGCTGCAAAACGGCCAAAATTTTTACATTGCCTGCCGGAGAGCAATCCAAAAATATGGATAACTTCACCGGGCTTTTATCCACTTTGGTGGAAGAAGGCTTCACCCGTACCGATTGTATCGTAGCCGTCGGTGGCGGTGTGGTAGGCGACTTGTCCGGCTTTGCTGCCGCCAGCTTTATGCGTGGCATTGATTTTTACAATATCCCCACCACGGTGCTGTCCCAGGTGGATAGCTCCATTGGCGGCAAGACCGCTATTGATTTTATGGGTCTTAAAAATATCGTGGGCGCATTTTATCCCCCCAAACGGGTGCTGATCGACCCGGATACCTTGCAGACCCTCCCCACCCGGCAAATCGCCAACGGCCTTGCCGAAGCGGTAAAAATGGCGGCCACCCACTCTCCCAAGCTGTTTTCCCTGTTCCTGCAGGAAAACCCCTGGGAGAACATTGACACCATCATCGAACAAGCCCTGTATATTAAAAAAGCCGTGGTGGAAGCCGACGAAAAAGAGGGCGGTCTGCGCAAGGTGCTGAACTTCGGTCACACCCTGGCCCACGCTTTGGAAAGCGTCAATGCTTTAAGCCATTACTACCACGGAGAATGTGTGGCGGTGGGAATGTTGCCTATGTGTTCTGACGCTGTTCGCCCCCAGCTGAAATCCGTGCTGGAAAAGCTGAACCTCCCCACAACCCTCTCTGCCAATCCCGACGAAATCGTCGATGCTTGCAGACACGACAAAAAGGCCGCCGGGGACAACATCACCATCGTATATGTCCCGGAAATCGGCAAATTTGAGCTGCGAACCATCCCCTTCGCAGATTACGAAGAAATGATAAGGCAGGTGCTGTAACGTGAAAAACACCTTTGGAAACCATATTTCCGTGACCCTCTTTGGAGAAAGCCACGGCCCCGCCATCGGCGCGGTTCTGGACGGCATGGCCCCGGGACTTGCCGTTGACGAAAGCTTTATTGCCGAAATTTTAAGCCGTCGTCGCCCGGTAGGTGCGATCTCCACTGCACGGCAAGAAAAGGACGAATTTTCCATCGTCAGCGGTGTCTTTAACGGCAAAACCACCGGCACACCCATCTGCATCCTCATTCCCAATGCCGACACACGCAGCGGCGATTACAGTCAGATGCGCTCTGCCCCCCGTCCCTCCCACGCAGACTTCACCGCCCAGTGCAAATACCACGGTTTTCAGGACTACCGTGGGGGCGGTCACTTCAGCGGAAGACTTACGGCAGCCCTTTGCGCCGCCGGTGCGATCTGCCTTTCTGCCCTGAATAAAAAAGGCATCCACATCGCCACCCACATCCAGCAGATTTCTTCTGTTTGTGACCGGGAATTTGAGGACCTGGAAGCCGATATGCAGAAGTTGAACCGGTTGGACTTTGCCGTCCTGGACGAAAGCAAAAAAGAACAAATGCTGACCGCCATCACCAATGCCAAAGCCGACGGCGACAGCGTTGGCGGCATTTTGGAAACGGCGGTCACCGGTCTGCCTGCCGGTGTGGGCGAACCCTGGTTCGACAGCATAGAAAGTCTTTTATCCCACGCGCTGTTCTCCATCCCGGCCATTAAGGGTGTGGAATTTGGCGCTGGTTTTTCCATCGCCTCTATGCGCGGCTCGGAAGCAAATGATGCCTTCTATGCCGAAAATGGCCAAATCAAAACCAAAACCAACCACGCAGGCGGCATCAACGGCGGCATCACCAACGGTATGCCCCTTACCTTCCGGTGCGCTGTCAGACCCACCCCCACCATTGGAAAGCCCCAGGAAACAGTGGACCTGCAAACCGGGGAGAACACCACCCTGGCCGCCAAGGGTCGCCACGACCCCTGTATCGTCCACCGGGCAAGAATCGTCGTGGATTGTATGACCGCCATCACCCTGTGTGACATTTTGGCCGGTCGTTACGGGGTGGACTGGCTATGAACTACGGCTGTATCGGAGAAAAGCTGGCCCACAGTTTCTCCAAAGAAATTCACAACCGGCTTTTTGACTATGAATATATCTTAAAAGAACTGACCCAGGAAGCGCTTGATGTCTTTATGACCCAAAAGGATTTTAAGGCCATCAACGTCACCATTCCTTATAAAGAAGCGGTCATCCCCTACTTAGATTTCGTGGACGAAACCGCCCAGCGCATTGGCGCAGTGAACACCATCGTAAACCGAGATGGCAAGCTTTACGGCTACAACACGGACTTTTCCGGTATGCGTGCGCTGATTCAAAAAAATAACCTTTCCCTGACGAACAAAAAGGTCCTCATTTTAGGCAGTGGCGGCACTTCCAAAACCGCCTATGCAGTGGCAGAAAGCCTTGGCGCCAGGGAAATTTATAAAGTTTCCCGGGAGGGCAAGGACGGCTGTATCACCTATGCCGAAGCGAAAAAAAGCCACGCAGATGCCGAATTTATCATCAACACCACCCCTTGCGGTATGTACCCCAGGCTGAACGTGGCGGCAGTGGACGTTGCCGAGTTCCCCCAGCTTTCCGGTGTGGTGGATGCGGTGTATAATCCCCTGCGCTCCCGGCTGGTGCAAGAGGCCCTTGACCGGGGAATTCCGGCAGTGGGCGGCCTGTATATGCTGGTAGCCCAGGCGGCCTTTGCCGCAGAGCATTTTATCGATACCCCCGTTCCCGGGGCGAAAATCGACGAGATCTATCAGAAGCTTTATAACCAAAAGCAAAATATCGTGCTGATCGGTATGCCCGGCAGTGGCAAGACGACCATCGGCAAAGCCCTTTCTAATATGCTGCAAATGGACTTTGTGGACACGGACGACGTCATCGTGGCACAAACCAACAAGCCCATCCCGGAAATTTTTGCCGAACAGGGCGAACAATCATTCCGGGACTTGGAGTCCGAAGCCATTTTGGAGGTCAGCAAACAGCAGCACTGTGTCATCGCCACCGGTGGCGGCGCAGTTTTGCGCAGCGAAAATGTAAACTTGCTTGCCCAAAACGGCAGAATTTACTTTTTGGATCGCCCCCTGTCCGCCATCGAAGCCACCGCTGACCGCCCCCTGTCCAGCAGCCGGGAGGCACTGGAGCAGCGCTACAAAGAGCGCTATGATATCTATGTCCATAGCGCCAATGTGCATCTGCACACCGGGGACGATGCGGCAGAAACCGCCCAAATCATAAAAGAGGATTTTTGCAATGAACATTCTTGTGATTAACGGACCGAATTTGAATATGCTGGGTATCCGGGAGCCGGATATTTACGGTAGCGACACCTACGAAGGTCTTTGCCGCCTGATTTCCCAGCACGCAGAAACCATCGGTGTTTCTGTGGAAATTTACCAGTCCAACCACGAGGGCTGCCTTGTGGATAAAATTCAGGAAGCTTACCAAAAAGCAGACGGCATTGTGATCAATCCCGCCGCCTACACCCACACCAGCGTCGCCCTTCTGGATGCGCTGAAAGCGGTGGGGATCCCGGCTGTGGAAGTCCATATTTCCGACGTTTCCAAGCGTGAGGACTTCCGGCAGGTAAGCTTTGTCCGGAACTACTGCGAAAAAACCATTGCCGGTCACGGCTTCCAGGGCTATCTGGAAGCAATGGACTACCTGAAAGAGAGATTAACGTAATGACCGTAAACATTCTGCCCTCCCTGGCAGCCGGAACGGTTTCCGCGCCGCCGTCAAAAAGCTTGGCCCACCGGGCTTGTATTTGCGGTGCGCTGTCCCAAGGCAGTACCGTTTCGAACCTGGCCGCCTCCCAGGACATCCAGGCCACCCTTTCCTGCCTCCGGGCGCTGGGTGCAACGGTGACAAACACCAAAAATGGCGTACATATTGGCGGTGTGGATCTGTTTTCCGTGCCGGAGGGTGCAGTGCTGCCTTGCAACGAAAGCGGTAGTACTTTGCGCTTTCTGCTACCCTTGTGCCTTTTGTCCGGCAGGAAAATCACCCTAACCGGTTCAGTGCGTCTACTCTCCCGTCCCTTAAGCATCTACGAAGATATTTGCAAGGAACAAGGCATTTTCTTTCAGAAAGATACTACCTGCGTGACCGTTCAGGGTCAGCTGAAAAGCGGCATTTATCAAATCCCCGGCAACATTTCCAGCCAGTTTATCACAGGACTACTGTACACACTTCCCCTTTTGGAGGGTGATAGCCGTCTGGAAGTGACCGGTGACTTTGAAAGCGCATCTTATATTGACCTGACCCTAAGCGCCCTGGCTGACTTCGGCATCCAAATCACCCGGCAGGAAAACGTCTTTTTCATCCCCGGTGGTCAGCGCTACCAAACTGCGAACTACACCGTGGAGGGAGATCTGTCCAATGCCGCTTTCTTAGAGGGCTTTAACCTGTTAGGCGGCAACGTCCGGGTGCAGGGTATCCGGGAAAATTCTCTGCAAGGTGACCGGGTTTATATGCAAATGTTCCGGGATCTGCAATCAGGGAAAAGGCAGTTTGACCTGTCTGACTGCCCGGACTTAGCCCCGGTGATGTTCGCCCTTGCCGCCGTTTGCGGCGGCGCAGTGTTCACCGGAACCCGCCGGCTAAAAATCAAGGAAAGTGACCGGGCAGAAGCCATGGCAGCAGAACTGAAAAAGTTCGGCATTGCAAGTGTCATCGACGAAAACAGCGTAGAGATTTTCCCCGGAACCCTCTGCGCTCCCGACGAACCCGTGCAATCGCATAATGACCACCGAATTGTCATGGCCATGAGTTTGCTGCTGAGCAAAACCGGCGGTTGCATCCAGGGCGCACAGGCTGTGAATAAAAGCTTCCCCGACTTCTTTGGGGTCATCAAAAACCTTGGAATAGGAATCAAATGCTATGATTATTAACAACACGAAGAAAATTCTCATTGTAGGTCTGGGTTTGCTGGGCGGCAGCTATGCCATGGCGCTAAGCCGCAAGGGCTATACCGTCACCGCCATCGACCAAAACCCCCGATCCATTGACTATGCCCTGTCCCATAACCTGATTGCCCGGGGTTCTTCCGAAATAGATACCGCGCTCCTTGACGAAGCGGATATGATCGTCTTCGCTCTGTACCCCCACACCTTGCTGCAGTGGGTAACAGAAAACGCACACCGGATCAAGCCCGGCACGATCGTCACCGACGTGACCGGTGTCAAGGGCTGTATTGTCAATCAGGTGCAGAGCCTGATGCCGGAGGGCGTGGAATTTATTGCCGCCCACCCTATGGCCGGACGGGAGCTGTCCGGTGTGGAAAACAGCGACGACAGCATCTTCCGTGGCGCAAACTACATCGTCGTTCCCACAGAAAAAAACACCTTCTCCGCCATTGAGCTGTGCAAAAGTCTGGGACAGGAGCTGGGCTTCAAGGACGTTTCCCTGCTGAGTCCGGAAAAGCACGACGAAATGATCGGTTTTTTGTCCCAGCTGACCCACTGTATTGCCGTTTCCCTGATGTGCGCCTGCGATGACCCCAATCTGGAAAAATACACCGGCGACTCTTTCCGGGACTTGACCCGAATCGCCAATATCAATGACGAGATGTGGAGCGAACTGTTTTTGGCAAACCGGGAGTGCCTCCTGCGCCAGATGGACAGCTACCGCAGCGCCTTTGACCGGCTGTATAATTGCGTAAAAAATGCCGACCGGGAGGAAATGCGCTCCATGATGCGCTTCTCCTCCGAGCGCCGTAGAAATTTTGATAAGAAAGTCTGAGGCGAACCCCAATGAACCTGCAATTCCACAGAAAACTGCCCATTCCCAAGCAGATCAAAGAGCAGTACCCCTTAACGGAGGAAATGACCCAAATCAAAAACCAGCGTGACCAAGAAATCCACGCTGTTTTCCGGGGGGAAAGCGATAAATTTCTGCTAATCATCGGCCCTTGCTCGGCAGACCATCAGGAGCCTGTGCTGGACTATATCTCCCGTCTGCGATTGGTACAGGAGCAAGTAGCCGACAAAATCATTATGATTCCCCGGATCTATACCAACAAGCCCCGGACCACCGGCGCCGGCTATAAAGGAATGCTCCACCAGCCCAACCCCGAGGGCAAGTCCGATATGCTGGAGGGTATCCTCTCTATTCGGGCGCTGCACACCGCTGCGCTGCGGGATTACGGCTTTACCTGCGCCGACGAAATGCTCTACCCGGAAAACCACCGGTATCTGTCCGACCTGCTTTCCTACGTAGCTGTTGGCGCCCGGTCTGCGGAAAACCAGCAGCACCGGCTCACCGCCAGCGGCCTGAATGTGCCTGTGGGCCTGAAAAACCCCACCAGCGGCGACCTGTCCATTATGATGAACAGCATCAAAGCCGCCCAGAGTAGCCATACCTTTATCTACCGTGGCTGGGAAGTGGAAAGCACCGGCAACCCCTATGCCCACGCAATACTCCGTGGCTATACCGACTTTGCCGGCAAAAACGTATCCAACTATCACTATGAAGACCTGGTAAAGCTTTCGGAACTGTACGAAGCCTCCGGTCTGCAAAACCCCTCGGCCATCGTGGACACGAACCACGCAAACTCCGGCAAAAAATACTTGGAGCAAATTCGCATTGCCAACGAGGTGGTCTACAGCCGCAAGGTCAATCCGGACGTAAAAAAGCTTGTCAAAGGCCTGATGATCGAAAGCTATATCGAAGATGGCGCCCAGGGTGTAGGCGAACACACCTACGGCAAGTCCATCACCGACCCCTGCCTGGGCTGGGAAAAAACCGAAAAGCTCATCTTAGAGCTTGCCGACAAGCTCTAACCCCCAATCTTCCCCCGTCACGCAGACAAAGCCTTCCCCTTGAGGGGAAGGTGGCACGGCGCCAGCCGTGACGGATGAGGTGTCTTATGCTTAAACACACCCGGGCGGATGTGGGCATCCGCCCCTACGTTTCTAATCCGTCGGCTCAATTAAAAAAGCTCACCTCAATCGAGGTGAGCTTTTTGTTATCCTTTTTCGTTCTGGGGTACAAACCGAACCACATCATTGGGTGTACAATCCAAAATCATACAAATCTTTTCCAAAGTCAAAAGCGTAATATTGTTTCCTTTTTTAATGCTGTCCAAGGTTTTGTTATCAATACCGGCCTTCAAAAGACTGTATTGCGAAATATTTTTGTTTTGCATCGTTTCCCACAAAGGACTATAATCCAACACAGCCTTCCCCGCCTTTCTGCCTTTTTGAAATATTATAGACAGAAATCGGCATTTTCAGTATTGTGGAGATATTCACAATATGTTATACTGATTGCAAAGTGAGGTGCCACCTATGAACGAAGAAATCACAAATCTGTATAAACTCCCAGATATAGACAAATATGAAGATGTGCATTTATTGACCCTTAGCGAACAATGCGCCACATTAGAAGAACGTGTACTGGCTCTGACCAAAACGCTGCCGAAACAAAGCCGCCTGATTGTGGAAGAATATATCCAAACCCGAAATGATCTGGAATTTGAAACCCCCAAAACAGCCCTCCGCTGGGGCAAAACCCATTATAAATAATTTTGCACTTTGCACTGTGCATTTTGCATTAAAAAGCTCACCTCAATCGAGGTGAGCTTTTTGATTACTGGTTATTCATTTCGTTCAGAGCGTCCTTGCGGCTGAAGTTTGCACGGCCCTTCTCATCGAAGCCCATGAACTTAACCCAAGTCATATCGCCCAGATTCAGAACATCCTCAACCTTTTCTACACGGCGGTTTTCCAGCTTGGAAATATGAACCATGCCGTCGTGGCCAGGTGCGATCTCCACAAATGCACCGATGGGCAGGATGCGGACAACCTTACCGTAGTACAGCTTGCCAACCTCGGGAACGAAGCAGATGTCGTCGATCATCTTCTTGGCAGCGTAAGCAGCAGCGGAGTCAACAGCGGAGA
>JAZQWQ010000133.1:0-8128 GCA_045632385.1 Faecousia sp. | reverse complement strand
GGTGTTTTCTTGTAGGGGGCCATAAGGTGGGCTCTTGCGGCATACACCGGAAGGGGGAGCGAAGGGAGCGCTGCCGGGGGCAGATGCAGCGACCTGAGCGAGTGGCCGCGGTCTGTGTGCAACGAAGCCCCGCCGTGGGCAAGGCGCACACAGGGGACCGCAACAGGACTCGTTTGCATTTTCGCCTAGATAAATAAAATCGTTCTGATTTCACAGCCTTACGGCTGCGCTCTCAGAACGATGGACTCTCCCACGGGCTAAAAATTGCTCGCCAACTCTCAATTTTTACACCAGTCTGCGGACTGGTGCCGCCCTTTCGAGTCCCTTCCAGCGCAAAAAAGCAGATACCCATTTGGGTATCTTCTTTTTTGGTACGCTGGAAGGGACTCGAACCCCTGACCTACTGGTTCGTAGCCAGTCACTCTATCCAACTGAGCTACCAGCGCATAACGCATTTCTTAACGCGCTTTGATATGATAGCACAATCATCTAGAAAATGCAAGCACTTTTTTGAAATTTTTTCAAAAAAGTAAAATGGCTGTTTTTTGTTGCGATTACTTGACGAATTTGATAAAATAAAACTGTAGAAAATTTTGAGGAAAGGGGAGCTGCTTTTTGGAAAAATGGGTTCATATGTCCAAACTGCCGGAAGCGCTGCTTCCCTGGTATTGGGAGAATAAGCGGCAGCTGCCCTGGCGAAGTGATGCAGAGCCGTATCACGCTTGGCTGTCGGAAATTATGCTGCAGCAGACCCGTGTGGAGGCCGTAAAGGGCTACTATGCCCGTTTTTTGGAAAAGCTGCCCACGGTGGAAGCGCTGGCAAATGCTGACGATGAACTGCTCCACAAGCTGTGGGAGGGGTTGGGTTATTATAGCCGTGTCCGCAACTTAAAAAAAGCGGCGGTTGCCATTATGCAGGAGTATAATGGAGAATTTCCCCGGGTATATTCACAAGTGCGTGCATTGCCTGGTATTGGTGATTATACAGCCGGAGCGATTTGTTCCATTGCCTTTAACCAGCCTACCCCGGCAGTTGACGGAAATGTGCTGCGCGTGGTATCTCGGCTGACCGATGACGATACACCCATTGACCTGCCTGCATACAAAAAGCAGGTGCAGGAGAACCTTGCACAAATTTATCCGAAGCAAGCAGGTGACTTTACCCAGGCACTGATGGAACTGGGCGCAACTGTCTGCGGTCCTAACCGGGAGCCGGACTGTGAGATCTGTCCCTGTAAAGCTTTTTGTCTGGGCAAAAAATCCGGTAGAGCAGAGCAATTGCCGATTAAGATGCCTAAAAGGGCAAAAAAAGAACAGGATATGACCGTATTTATCTTAAACTGCAAAGACCGGTATGCCTTGGAAAAACGCCCCAACAAAGGACTTTTAGCTGGCCTGTGGCAATTTCCAAATGTAACCGGCAAGTTGGAAACTCCGGAAGCTTTGCAAAAACTTGAAAAAATGGGGATACACCCTCAAGAATTGCACCGGCAAGTGGAGCGAAAACATATTTTCACCCACATTGTTTGGCAAATGCGCGGCTATTATCTATCTGTAAAAGAGTGCAATGACGCATACACCTGGCTGACACCTGAGGTGATCCGGGAACAGGCGGCGCTACCCACCGCTTTTCGACAATTTTTCGACGAAATTCAGAAATGATCGCTACTTACAAAAAGTAGCGATTTTTCTATATATTGTGGTATGGCTTGACTTTATAACACAAAATGGGTATAATACACTAGATAAATTATGAAAATTATGGTAGGTAATTTGTATGGCTGTTAAGAAACAGGAACGGTACGATAACTCCAGTATTTCTATGCTCAAAGGCGAAGAGCGTGTGCGGAAACGCCCTGCGGTTATTTTTGGTTCCGATGATCTGGAGGGTTGTAAGCACGCTGTGTTTGAGATTCTCTCCAATGCTATTGATGAGGCACGTGAAGGTCACGGCGATACCATTATCGTCACCCGATACGAGGACTTGTCTGTAGAGGTAGAGGACTTTGGTCGTGGCTGCCCTGTGGACTATAATGAGAAAGAAAAACGCTATAACTGGGAGCTCGTTTTCTGCGAAATGTATGCCGGCGGTAAGTACGGTGAAAATGGTGAGAACTACGAGTACTCTCTGGGCTTGAATGGTCTGGGCTCTTGTGCGACCCAGTATGCTTCTGAATTCTTTGATGCAACCATCCGCCGTGATGGCTTCCGATATGACCTGCATTTTGAAAAAGGTCGCAACAAAGGCGGCCTGAAGAAAGAACCTACTGACCGTGGCAAAAAGACAGGCTCTGTTTTCCACTGGCGTCCGGACAAGCAGGTGTTTACCGATATTAACATTCCTGCTGAGTATTACCGGGACGTGCTGCGCCGTCAGGCTGTGGTCAACAAGGGTGTCACCTTTAAATTCCGCAATCAGGTTGGCAATAAATTTGAAACAGAAGAATTTTGCTATGCTGACGGCATCCGCCAGTATATTGAAGAGCTGGTAGGGGACAATGCCTTTACCATGCCTACTTTCTGGGAAACAGAACGTCGTGGCCGGGATGCAGAGAATCGCCCGGAAATGAAATTGAAGATCACAACTTCTTTCTGCTTCTCCAAGCAGGTCAACCACGTGGAGTATTATCATAACTCCTCCTGGCTGGAGTACGGCGGCAGCCCGGACCGGGCTGTGCGTTCCGGCTTTACTGCAGCCTTCGATAAGTTCCTGCGGGACAACAATAAGTACACCAAAAATGAAAGCAAGATCATTTACCAGGATATTCAGGACAGCCTGGTGTTGGTGACCAACTGCTTCTCCACCATCGGTTGCTTTGAGAACCAAACGAAGAAATCCGTTAACTCCAAGTTTACCCAGGAGGCGATGACCAATTTCTTCAAGGAGCAGCTCAATGTCTGGTTCCAGGAGAACAAGCAGGAAGCTGACCGGGCTGCTGAGCAGATCCTCATCAATAAGCGCGCTCGTGAAAGTGCTGAAAAGACGAAGATCAACGTCAAGAAAAGCCTGTCCGTAAAGGTAGATATTGCCAACCGTGTGCAGAAGTTCGTGGATTGCCGCAGTAAGGATACAGCAGTTCGAGAACTGTATATCGTTGAGGGTGATTCTGCATTGGGTAGTGTTAAGCTTAGCCGTGACGCAGAATTCCAGGGCATTATGCCTGTCCGTGGTAAGATCCTGAACTGCCTGAAGGCAGACTACAATAAGATCTTTGCATCTCCCATTATTACCGACCTGATGAAGGTCTTAGGTTGTGGTGTGGAGATCGAAGGCAAGAAAGCTAAAGATCTTTCTTCTTTCAACATTGAGAACCTGCGCTGGAACAAAGTCGTTATCTGTACCGATGCTGACGTGGACGGTTTCCAGATTCGTACGCTGATCTTAACGATGCTTTACCGCCTGTGTCCGACTCTGATCCGGGACGGTTATGTGTATATTGCAGAGTCCCCCTTGTTTGAAATTACCTACAAGGATAAGACTTGGTTTGCTTATAACGAAGCAGAGAAAAAGAAAATTTTGGAAATCGATTTGGAGGGCAAAAAGCCCACCATTCAGCGCTCTAAGGGTCTTGGTGAAAACGATCCGGAAATGATGTGGATGACCACGATGAATCCGGAAACCCGGCGCCTTATTAAGGTTATGCCGGAGGATGCAGAACGCACCAGCTACTATTTCGATGTATTGTTGGGCGACAACCTGCAGGAGCGTAAGAATTTCATTTCTGACAATGGCTCTAAGTATTTAGAGCTGGCCGATATTTCGTAAGAGAGGTTCACTATGGCAAGAAAAAAGAAGGAACCGGAACAGAATAAAAGTAAAGTCAACACCGATGGTGTGGTAGGCCTGATTGGTTCTACCACGGAACAGGCGATTTCCGAAACCCTGGAAATCAACTATATGCCCTATGCAATGTCTGTCATCGTGTCCCGTGCGATTCCGGAAATCGACGGCTTTAAGCCCTCCCACCGGAAACTGCTGTACACCATGTACAAGATGGGCCTTTTAAATGGCAGCCGTACCAAGTCTGCCAACATTGTGGGTCAGACAATGCGGTTAAACCCCCACGGTGATGCTGCGATCTACGAAACGATGGTGCGTCTTGCGAAGGGCAACGAAACCTTGTTGCACCCCTTTGTAGACTCTAAGGGTAACTTTGGTAAGGTTTACTCCCGGGATATGGCTTATGCAGCCTCCCGTTATACGGAGGCAAAGCTGGACAATATCTGCGCTGAACTGTTCCGGGATATTGACAGTGATACCGTCGATATGGTGGACAACTATGACGGATCTATGAAAGAGCCCAGTTTGCTGCCTACCACATTCCCCAACGTGTTGGTATCAGCCAACCAGGGCATCGCTGTCGGTATGGCAAGTAATATCTGTTCGTTTAACCTCAAAGAGGTGTGCGAAACCACCATTGCATTGATGAATAACCCGGATCACGACATCTTGGAAACCTTGCCCGGACCGGATTTTTCCACCGGCGCAGAGCTTCTGTTTGATGACAACGCAACCCGTGAGATTTACACCACCGGCCGTGGCAGCTTTAAGCTCCGTGCCAAGTGGCGCTATGCGAAAGAGGGAAACCTGATCGAAATCTACGAGATCCCGTATTCGGCAACCAGTGAAGCCATTATGGATAAGGTAGCAGATCTCATTAAGTCCGGCAAGATTCGGGAAATCAACGATATGCGTGATGAGACCGACTTGGGAGGCTTAAAGCTGACCATTGATTTAAAACGTGGCGTAGAACCGGAAAAGCTGATGCAAAAGCTATTCCGCCTGACACCTTTGCAGGATAGCTTTGCCTGTAACTTCAATATTCTCATTGCCGGTATGCCCCGGGTTTTGGGTGTCGGTGAGATTTTGGAGGAGTGGGTTGCCTGGCGTACAGACTGTGTCAAGCGCCGTCTGTTCTTCCAGATCGGCAAGAAAGAAGACCGCCTGCACCTGCTCAAGGGCTTGGAGCGCATCTTGTTGGATATCGACAAAGCCATTGCAATCATCCGGGAAACGGAAATGGAAAATGAGGTCGTTCCCAATTTGATGATCGGCTTTGGTATTGATGAGATCCAGGCCAATTACGTGGCAGAAATCAAGCTACGTAATATCAATAAAGAGTATATTCTCAAGCAGCTAAAGGCTGTTGATGAGCTGGAAAAGGAAATTGCAGACCTGAAGGACACGCTGGGTAGCTCCCGGAAGCTGAAGAACCTGATTATCAAGGAACTGCAGGAAGTTTCTAATAAGTTCGGACAACCCCGCAAGACGGAGATCATCTACGAGTCTGCCCAGATCGAACCGGAGGAAGAAGTGGATGATACCCCGGATTATCCTGTTACCTTGTTTGTTTCCAAAGCGGGCTACCTGAAGAAGATCACTGCCCAAAGTCTGCGTATGTCCGGTGAGCAGAAGTTCAAGGAAGGGGATAGTTTGGCCTTTTCTGCAGAAACTAACAACAAGGCAGAAATCCTTGTGTTCACGGATAAATTCCAGTGCTATAAGAGCCGCCTAAGTGAGTTCGAGGACGGCAAGGCTTCTTTGTTGGGTGACTATCTGCCTCAAAAGCTGGGTATGGATGCCGGTGAAAATGTGTTGCACGTGATCTTGCCCGGTGACTACAAAGGCTTTATCTTGTTCTTCTTTGAAAATGGCAAGGTAGCCAAAGTGCCTCTGAGCGCCTATGAGACCAAGACAAACCGCAAGCGTCTGATTGGCGCATTTTCGGACAAGAGTCCTCTGAAGGGTGCTATGGCGCTGACAGCGGATACGCAGGTAG
This sequence comes from Faecousia sp., assembly GCA_045632385.1. Lineage (GTDB taxonomy): Bacteria > Bacillota > Clostridia > Oscillospirales > Oscillospiraceae > Faecousia. Next base: position 2,348 of record JAZQWQ010000133.1, on the reverse strand, counting down.
CAATGTACTCCACCGATGGTCGTGTAGCGGTCATTTCTACAGCACTGCTGCTGCCGAAAACTACGAAGAACACCCAAGGTGTCAGCGTAATGAGCATTAAGAAAAAAGCGCAACTGGATCATATCCTTCTGCTGGAGGAAAGTGGCATCACAAATGTCAGCCGCTATCGTTGCCGCACCATTCCTACAGCAGGCGCACTGTTGAAAGAAGAGGATTCTCTGGAGAAACAGGCAAGCTTTGATATTTAATGGGGGATAAGATGGGCAATAAATTGATGGTGACAAGAGATATGGTGAAAACCTTAGTGGGCTGCTTGTTGTTCAGCTTGGGCTTTAATTTGTTTCTTGTTCCCAATGAGCTTAATGCCGGCGGAATATCTGGTCTGGCTATGGTATTTACCAGCATTACCAAGGTGGGCACTGTGGGTCTTTTAACGGCTCTTGTCAATATTCCCCTGTTTGCCCTTGCTGGCAAAAAGATCGGTAAAAAATTCTTTTGGTATTCTCTTGTGGGAATGTTGATCAATTCGTTGACCATTGATGCACTTGCCATATTGCCAACACCGGAAACAGAACCGCTGGTGGCCGCTTTGTATGGTGGCGCAATATGCGGCTTAGGCTTGGGAATCGTATTTTCTGCCGGTGCTTCCACCGGTGGTTCAGATATCATCACCCGTCTTTTAAAACTGCGTTATCAGAATGTGCCCATCGGTGTTATCACCATGGTGTTTGACTTGGCGGTGGCGGCGTTAACCGGTTTGGCCTATCGAAATGTCAGCTGTATGCTCTATAGTGGCGTGGCGATTTTTGTGGCCGGTCGAGTAATGGATACGGTAGTTTATAGCTTTGACTATTCCAAGGTTGCCTTGATCATTAGTCGGGAACACGAAAGCATTGCCAAAGCCGTTGCTGAAAAGTTGGAACGTGGTGTTACCTATCTGCAGGGCGAGGGATTTTATTCTAAGAAAGATACCAAGGTGATCTTGACGGCCATTAAGCGCTACCAACTAGCCGAATTGAAGGCAATGGTTGTGCAAATCGACCCGGATGCCTTTATCATCGTTCAGGAAGCCCATCAAGTATTAGGTGACGGCTTCTCCCGTTATTCCAAAGATGCGCTGTAAAGAATGGAGGCCACAGTGAAACGAATTTTAATAAGCTTGCTGGTGTTATCTCTTTTGTTCTTGACCGGCTGTGGCTTCTGGATGAATGGAGAACGGTTGCATATAACACCTCACCAGGAAAATCTGCAGCAGGGCTCTGAAAAGATCGTGCAGGTGCAGACGTATCAGCAAATGCGTGATGCGTTGATCCAAAAAATTGAGACCGGTTCGGGAGATTTGGTTGTTTCCGTATCTTCCTTTGATGGTGCAACGGCAGATTTCTACGTAACCACCGCCATTACCCATATTTTGCAGGATACACCCATCGGTTCCTATGCCGTGGAAGATATTACCTATGAAATCGGCACGAACAGGGGAGAGCAGGTCATTGCATTTCATGTGACATATCGTCACGGCATTGGCGAAATTATGCAGATCAAGTCCTCAGAATCCGAAGAGGATACGTTGACCCATATTACAAATGCCTTGAATGAATGCGATAATTTGCTGGTGTTCTATGCAAAAGCATACACCGATATGGATATTGCGCTTTGGGTAGAGGATTATGCGAATCAGCACCCTGACTTAGTGATGGAACAGCCAAAGGTTCGCGTGACGGTTTATCCCAATCGTGGCCAAGAACGTATTGTGGAAGTATCCTTTACATATCAAAACAGTCGTGCAGACCTGCGAAAAATGCAGGATCAGGTGGAAAACGTCTTCACATCTGCAGAACTTTATGTGCAGCAGACAAAAGTGAAAGAAACTTATTCCCGACTGTATTCTTTCCTTATGGAGCGTAATGATTATAAACTGGAAACCTCGATCACGCCGGCCTATAGCTTACTACACCACGGAGTAGGGGACAGCAGAGCTTTTGCCAATCTCTATGGCGCAATGTGCCGACGGGCAAATCTGGATTGTAAAGTGATTTCCGGCACCAAAAACGGCTCCCCGTGGTTTTGGAATGTCGTCCGCTACCAGGGAAATTATTACCATGTCGACTTACTTAGCGGTGGAAAGTTTCAAATGTTGAAAGATGCGGATATGATCGGCTATGTTTGGGATTATTCTGCTTTTTAATAGTTTTAGCCGGGCATCAAAATTGAAGTGACCCCAAAAAGTTAGACAAATATTTTAAACTCAAATTGTTTAAGCTGCCGAAAGGGCTTGCTGTCTGTGTAATGCAGGTGGCAAGCCCTTTAGTCTTGCCTTGATGCGGCGGTTATTGTAGTAATCAATATAT
>JAZQWQ010000132.1:0-4111 GCA_045632385.1 Faecousia sp. | reverse complement strand
ACCGTCTGGTAGAGGCTGCGCAGCTTGCCGATGGCGCTTAAGCCCAAAGAGATCAGCAGGGCAATGCCCGTGGACAAAGGAACGGTGATGATCACCAGGATAAAGGTGTTTTTCAGGGCTTGCAGGAAGTAGGGGTCCTGCAGAATATAGTGGAAGTTATAAAGGCCTACACCAAAGCTGGTGCCGCTGGCGGTGTTGTAGCCCTCCTCCAAAGAGTAGATAAACACGTCGATGAGGGGGTAGACCAAAAACACACCCAAAAACAGCACGGCAGGCAGCAGATACAGCCAGCCTTTGTAATTATTTCTCTCCATTTTAGCCCTCCAGATATAGGCGCTTGCCGTCGGGGGCAAAGAAGAAAATTTTGTTCGGTTTGATGGAGAACCGGGCATTTTCCACCGCTGCGTCGCTTTCCACGATGGCCCGGATGGGGGCGCTGCAGGCTGGGTGGGTACACAAAATGGCGGTATCTCTGCCCATAACCTCAAGACCCTGGAAATCGCACTGCAACGTGCCGTTTTCGTCGGGGATAAAGCCCTCGGGGCGGATGGCGACGGTAACTTCTCCGTCAGGCAGGTTCACCGGGAGAATTTCTTTTTCCGCTAAGTACAATGTCTTGCCGGCAATTTTGCCGGAGAAAACGTGGATGGGGGGAGTGCCTAAGAATTTGGCAACAAACAGGTTTTTGGGGTCGTCGTAAATGGCTTGGGGGTGACCTTTTTGCTGCACACGGCCCTTGTCCATAACCACGATCTCGTCGCAGATGGACATGGCCTCTTCCTGGTCGTGGGTGACAAAGACGGTGGTAATGCCGGTGGCTTTCTGAATACGCTTGATCTCCTCCCGGGTCTGCAGCCGCAGACGGGCATCCAGGTTGGACAGGGGTTCATCCAGCAAAAGCACACGGGGCAGCTTCACCAGCGCCCGGGCAATGGCCACACGCTGCTGCTGACCGCCGGAGAGCTGGGCAGGCTTTCTGTCCAGAAGCTCCTGAATTTGCACGAGGCTGGCAGCTTCCTGGGCGCGGTTTAACATTTCTGCCCGGGTCAGCTTTTCCTTGCCTGTCAGGTTCTCCAGGGGGAACAGAATGTTCTGCAAAACCGTCAGGTGGGGGTACAGGGCATAATTCTGGAACACCATACCCACACCCCGATGCTGGGGGGCAAGGGTGGTGACATTGTCTTCGTCGAAAAAGATCTGGCCCTCGGTGGGGGTCAAAAGTCCGCAAAGCAAGTTGAGCATCGTACTTTTGCCGCAGCCGGAGGGGCCAAGCAGACCCAAAAGCTTGCCGTCGGGAATTTCCAGGGACACCTGGTCTACTGCCCGGACGGGGCTACCCTTTTTGGTTTGGGCGGGGAAGGTTTTGGTCAGGTTATTCAGCGTGATTTTCATTGGTTTCACCCTTTTTTATCATAATGATATCATTATAAAGAATATGGAAGAATTTTGCAAGGGAGAATTGATAGTTGATAATTAAGAACTGATTGCACCCCAAGGGCACTTCCGCGGACTTCGTCCTTGGGCGCCACGGCCCCTTCGACTACGCTCAGGGTCCTCGCAATGACAGCCGAAAACCACAGTCACTGCGAGCACCGTTAGGTGCGTGGCAGTCAGTAATACCCTTTGGAGAACTGATTGCCACGGGCGATAAATCGCCCTCGCAATGACGAGGTAGGGACGGGGGTGCAAAAAAGGAACGGTATCACAGATACCGTTCCTTGGTGGGTTATTTGGTGGGTGCTGGGATAACTTCCTTAGGCTTTTCTTCCTTAGGCTTTTCTTCCTTAGGGGTTTCTACCTTTTTCTTAGGGGGCTTATAGACGTTGACGATATCTGTGGAGGTAAAGCCCACGTCCGTGTTGTCAAAGACGAAACGGTAGTAGTCATAGTCCAGGATGTCCTTGGAGATCTCGAACTTGGTTTTGACCAGCTTCATCATATTTTCAATGTAGTCCTCGGGAATTTCGCTTTCGTCCACCAGGTATTTGATCTTGTTCTTGCTTGCGTTGAACCAGACCTTGTCGGTAAAGAAGCTGCTGTCCCGCAAGATGGCAAGGTGAGGACCGTCGGAGAATATGTCTGTACCGGTGAGCAGTCGGGAGTCGTACTGGAAGCCCCACAGGTTCAAAACGGTGGGCAGAATGTCCACGTTACAGCAGTAGGTATCCACTTCGATGGGCTTTTCCAAGCCGCCGACCCAGAAGATCAGGGAGGATTTCTGCTTGGTGAAGTGGTCAATATCGTAGCCGATCAACTCAGAGTACTGGCTGTTTTTCAAACCATAGGGGAAGTGGTCGCCGGCAATGACGATGGCGGTCTTATCTGCTACGCCTGCTGCCTCCAGCTGTTCCATCAGGTACGTAAGCGCCTTTTCCAGCTCCATATGGCAGGCAAGGTATGCCCGGGCTGTGGAGGAATAGGGCAGGTCTTTCACCGCATCCCAGTTGCGACGGGCAATGACGTTATTGTCCGTGTTGTACTGGTAGTGACCGGAGAAGGTCATATAATATGCGTGGAATTGCTCCTGACCGATATAGTCGCTGACGGACTGCTCCATCATCTCCAGGTCAGAGGCGGGCCAGGCAGAGGTGAACTTCATACCGGCATTCATAAACTTCATTTCGTAACCCATATTGGGGTGGGTCTTGTTCCGGCCGTAGTAGCTGCCCTTGTAGTTATGGTAGCCGTAGGCCTGGATGTTCCGCTGGGAGGTGAACAGGTTGCCCAGGGTGAAGGGCAGGTAGTTATCCTGGGCCACGCGGAAGGATGCATCGGACTTTTTCCGGGTGGTATCCGGGAAAATGCCCATACACATAGTATATTCGCCGTCGGTGGTGACGTTGGGGAAGGTGTTGTAATAGTTGTTGAAAATGAAGCCCTCGGTGGACAGCTTGTACAGGGTGGGCATCAGCTCCGGATAAATGGCGGCGGTGGAGAAGCTTTCTGCGCAGATGTAGATCAGGTTGTAGTCAGCCAGCATACCGGTGTACTCGTTTTGCTGGGTGCCGGAGAGGCTCTGGCAGTATTTGTTCAGCTCCTTGATGGCCTTTTTGTTGGTCTTGGAATTGAGTGCGTCGAAGTCAATCTCCAGGACGTTATATTTGGGCGCTTCCGGCTGGGTCTCCTCGGTGGTGTCCGGCACGTCGTCGGTGGTCTCCTCCGTGGGGATATAGTAGCCGTCGTCTTCCACGTCAGAACCTTCCACAGTTCCCCGGTCGGTAAACTCCAGGCGCATAGCGGTGAGCAGACCGAAGTTTTCTGTGGCCTGGTCGGTGGTGGTGCCGCTGTCGTAATAGAAATAGTATAAGGTAAAGAAACCGGTACCCCGGGCTTTCAGGCTGGCGGCATTGATCAGGGAAGAAAAGGCGATCAGAAATACCAAAATCAGCCACCAGACATAGTTCAGCGGCGCAAATTTGCTCCGCAGGAATTTTTTGAAGATCAGAAGCACAGCTGTGGGGACAAAGAGCAGGAGCAGCTGGGGCAGGTGGGACAGCATGGTGCTTAAGGTTTCCCGCCAGAAAGAGGTAATGGCATTGCCGCCTTCCCCCATCAACGCTACGGAGTACAGGCTGCCAAAGACAAAGTAGTACACCAGCTGAGAGCCGAACAAAATTGCCAGCGCCACAGACAGACCCACGGACAGCCAGTAGCTTACCTTCTTGGGGAAGAAGGATACAAACAGGGTGGCAATCAGGGAAAGGGGCATAGAAAAGCCGACCACATAGAGAAAATCTCCGGAGATTTCCGGGTAAATGCACAAATGTAGCAGCAATTCCCAGTATATAAGACTGAAAAAGAAGAAACAGAACAAAGTTAAACACCGAAGCGGCAGCTTCCGCCGTCCGCCGGTGAGATGCTCAAAAGCCATTGGTGATCCCTCCAACGATAAATTTCGACATTTGGACTATCATAACACAAAATGCCAAAAAAGGAAAGAAAAATTTTTTGTGAACCGTGTCAACAGAAGTCATTGCGAGGGTCTTTCGGTGCGTGGCAGTCAGTAAATACGCAAGGGAACTGATTGCCACGGGCGATAAATCGCCCTCGCAATGACGTGAGGATGCATGGGGGTGCGAAAAAAGGAACGACGGTGTCGTTCCTTTTTAAT
>JAZQWQ010000131.1:0-13667 GCA_045632385.1 Faecousia sp. | reverse complement strand
TTCGCCGAACACATATAAAAATGCCACCGCCGCCAAGGTAAAGGAGATCATATTATTATATAGGAACGCACCGGACAAGCCTCGGAAAATGATATCCATATCCGCCTGCTTCACGAGCCATATAAATAGCGACGCTGCAATGGTGACCAGCAAGGGTGTGCAATAGACAAAGGTTGCCTTCAAAGAGGCAACACCCCTTGCGATATTGGGTTTCAACAAAAAGGAAAAGAATGCAGAAACAAACAAAACGAGGGCAAAAACATGGCGATATGTAACAAACAAGCCTAAATTGATAACTTCTGTCAGAAAATAGTACATCAGCACCGCAACTGCCATAAAGTAAAATTTAAAGACTGTCTGTACAAATTTATTCTCCATTGTGTTTGCCCTCCTTTCCCAAAATTTTTACTGCTTTCTCTTCAAAGGATCTGACGTATATTCTTTTTTACTCTTAATTGCCTCAGACAGCAGCTTTCTTGCAGTCTGATTTTCCTTGAAGGTTTCTGCAATACCCACTTTATAGTCGATTGCAATGTCCTTATAATCTTCACGGTCATCCAGTCGAAGACCAAACAGCCGCATAATGTCTTCCACCGTGATATAATCCACATCCTTGGCCAAAATCACAAAGCTGCCATTTCCATTGTAGACAAACTCTGCATCCGTTTTGCCAAAGGCTTCTTTGATTCCCTGGGTGAACAGCTTGATAAGATCGTCACCTACCTGACGGGAGTACTCTGCGTTGATATCGATCAGGTTTGCAATGTCCACAACGCAGTACACCGTGCCGTCATCCAGAAGCTTTTTGTCCATAGACTTCAGGTACTTGTCAAAGTATGCGCGGTTGTTTAGTTCTGTCAGGTGGTCCGTGTAGAAAACATAGTGAATGATATCGCCCAGTCTGCCCAGAACAATTGCGCCACCGCAGCACAGGATGATCAGGAAGAAGAATGCGATCAGCGTATACAGATTTACATTCACGCTTGCCTTCACCGAAGCAGAGGACAGCACAGAAATATAACTTGCGCCAAGATATTCGTTATATTCCTCGTTGGTCTGCATAGTCAGGCTGTATAGCTTGCTCATCTCCGAAATCAGCGATTGAATTTCTGTATCGATCTCTTCCCGAACCTGGGCATATTTGCCGTTGCTCAGCTCTGTACAAGTCTGACCTGAGGTAGCGCAAGCGCCACCGCAAGCCCCGGTGCATTTCTGGAAGGTATTGATAATGTACTGGCAGTAAGCGGAGTCGATAATCGCGTATTCTTTGGTTTCGTTATGATCTCTCCAGCCGTAGATCAGTTCGTCATATGTTACCGTCTGGTCACCCACGGCATATTCACCCAGCAAATTGCGGTCATGCACATTGTCCAGGATGTACTCATGGGTAATGTCGGTATTTTCCGATTCCCGCATTTTGCCCAAATAAGCATCGATCACCGCAAGGGTGTCCTTAACAAGGCTTTCTTCTTTCTTGGTCAGGATGCCGTTATTGTCAATACGGGTCTGATAGTCAGAAACCAGTATGTTCTTATTTTTGGTGATCTGATACTTGTAGATCTTAGAGAAAAGGGAGGCCAGTCTGACGTGTTTTAGATAGCTGAACTCGTCTGCCAGATCGTTGAAGGATACACCGGTGTTAGAGGCTCTATAGTAGGGCTTTTGATCCATACGCTGATACAAAGTAGACAGCGTTTCATCGATACCATTATCAATGATCTCCACCATTTCGATGTAGTCATAGTTTTCGCTTTCAATATTTTCTGTGACATTTTTCGCAGGTGCCACATTGACATATTTTTGGCTGTACTCTGCAAAGTATACGTCCAGTGTCTCATCCAGAATCGTTCTGGCAAATTCCGTGCCTTCATCATTGGTGGCGGTAAAAGAAACAATGTAGGTACTGGGCTCGTAAATGTACTCCTCGCCCTCTTCCAGCTTTGCTTCTTTCTGGGCTACCTTATCGGCATCCGGCAACGGGATAATGGAAATCCGGGAAATCAGGCTGTCCACAGAATAAATGCCGGTAAGACCCATTCTGTCAACTACCTTGGACATCACCGCAGAGGATTTGATTTCATTGACATCCAGCTTGGAACCGGTGGGGGTAATACCTTGCTCTGCCGCAGGGTCATTGTAATGAATGACTTCCGAAGCTACGAAGGTATTGGAGCCTTTCAGCTTCAGGTTAATTGCGTAAGTTGCCAAAACACAAACGACCACAATGATAGGCAGGATCTTTTTTAAGTATCGCATAATCTGAAAATTCTTCATCTTTACCCTCCTTGTGTTTATGCTTTGGGGAACTTCTTAGACACGGTATACAAGATTGCTGCGGCATAGGCCAGCACCATAAATACCACGATCATCTTCAGCTCTGTAAACAAAGACACGCCGGAAATACTCACCGCAATACACTGGTTCATGGTGTAGTTGGAATACTCACGGCCAGCAGCAATGGCTTCGTCCGTAAAATCTGCAATACTCTGGTCAATGGTTGCGATCAGGGCATCTACTTCTGCAGTGGCCGCATCTTTTCCAGCGGCATTTTTCATCTTTTCGATGATCAGCTTATTGTCGTTGATCTGTTTTTCATTGGAAGCTACATCACCACTGAAGTTGGTTGCCATCACAGACAGCTCGTCGATACCCACTTTGGTACGACCCATATAGTACTTTCCACTCTCATCCCAGGTAGGAACCAGCACGACTCTTACCATATCCTCAGCATACATTGCCACTGCCTGGTTGCAAAGGTCATAGGAGATCTTGCTCTTTTGCTTATCAAAGCCTGTGTTCTTATTCTGGTGGGAAAGTCTGTCGATGTAGGTCGCCTTATTTCTGCTGATACCGTTTTGCAGGATCAAGGAACGCAGGTTCTGCTCGATCTGTGTCTGCTGGAACTGATGCACCTTGCCGGCAATGGCATAGAAGGTGGTATTGTTTTTGGTCACGAAGCTTGCGCCCTTGTCTGCCATACCGTACAGATAGTTCAAAATCGCAGTGGTTTCTTTGCTCAGATACGTGACAATGTCCATATATTCCATTGTGCTGTAATCCGGCTTTTCCGCCTCATTTACAGGGCTGAAGCTATCGGTGTATTTTTCAATATAGTATTCTTTATAAGCGCTTGCGATCAGAACGATCACATTTTCTGCATCCAGGTGGTCTGTATGCTTGGATGCGTGGTATTCTACAACAAATTCCGTAGAGATGTGATAATTGGCTTTATCGTTGACATCACCCTGAAGATACGGGTACACGCTCAGGCAATCTTTTAACTGCTTTACGGTCACATCTTCAAATGCGCCCATAGCAATTGCCTTTTCAATTACCTCATCGCAGAGGATCTCTGCCATATTGTATCTTGTGCCGTTGGAGTTCTGGGCCTGAGAGGCTTCAGAGTAGTTCAGCGCCACAACTGCGGTCACAGATTGCTTTGCTTTCATATGGTTGAAAATCGCAAAAACACCGGAAATTACCAGCACAAAAACCAATACCCAAGCGCTGATCAAACGTGCGGTTTTGAATATTTTGAAAAATTCACTTTTGGTCACGTTTTTGGAACGGACATAGATCGTCACCACGGCTACCAGCAGCAACAATCCCACAACAGCCAGCGGCAGTTTTTGCAAAAGGGAAACTGTCATTTATCGTGCACTCCTTTCCGGTTTAAAATTTATTGATATCAACGATCACAAGTTCCGGCTGATTGTTGATACGGAAAATATTTTTGTTTTCAAGACCGGCACTGATAATAAGCGGTCTGCCTTGTACTTCATAGCGGCCGGAAACATAGTGTCCTTTTCTTTCCGGTAACAAGCCGCCTTCCAGGGTATACAGCGGGCCAAGGATGGGGATCTTCACCAAACCGCCATGGTTATGTCCTGCCAGCACCAAATCGCCCCAGGATTCCGGCTCATATACTTCAAACACCACCGGCTCGTGAATAGCCGTGATCTTCAAATGGTTTTGATCAAAGTACATATAGTCGCTGAAGCTTTTTCCGGCATAAGACCAGAATGCAGAGGGGTTTGAGGTCAAAACGCCATAGACGTCTACCTCTGTTTCGCCGAGGGTTACGGTGTCATATGCGTTTTTCAGCACTTTGACACCCACTTCCTCCAGCGCCAGAGTAAGCTCGTCTGTGTTTTCCAGGAGTTTATTCGGATCCCGGTTTTCATTGTTGAACCCAAACTTTTCATCCAGGTCTTCCTGCTCCAGCGGAACGTCATAATATTTTTCGACTTCGTTGTTGCCGTAGATGTAGTAAGAAGGCGCAACAGCTGATAGTTCCTTGCACAGGCTGATCACAACGTCGTTTTCGCCATCGGTCATATCGCCGGTGTAAAGAATCAGATCCGGCTGCAACTTCTGCACTCTGTCGATGAGTTTGCTGTTTTCCTTGCCGAAAACACAATTGTGCAGGTCAGAGATCTGAATGATGCGGATCTTATTATTTACTTTCAGACTGCTTACGCTATAAAAGGTCTCTTTAAAGTCCCGATTCCCAATATAATTACAGCCAATAATCGCAATCGATGCTGCGATGGAAACAAAAATCAAGCTGATCAAAAAAAGCTTCAACACTCTGATGTTCTTCTTGGCTTTTGCTGTCAGTGTACGTCCTTTCATAATTTCAGCTGCCTTTCCTTTATTTTTTCAACACAGTTTCATACAGGGCATAGGTGGCGCTGGCCACATCCTGCCAGTTGTATTTGCTGAGAATATACTCCGCTGCTTCCTTTTTCAGCTCCTGCACCATTGCTTCGTTATTGCACATAGTCTGCAGTTTCTCCGCCAGGTCTGCCACGTCACTTTTCCTAAAGTGCAGCGCCTTGTCCTCTGTTACCAGCGTATTTTCCGGAATGTCAGAACACAAGACCGCATTGCCGTAAGCCAGCGCTTCCAAAAGGCTCAGGGACATACCCTCGATATCTGAAGGAAGGGTCACTGCATAGGCGTTGCTGTAAACTTCCGTCAATACATCGCCGGAAATAAAGCCGGTGAAGATAATGTTGGGATTGCCTGCTGCTTTTTCCTTCAACATGGCAACATAGTCATCGGTATCGCTGGTGTCACCGGCGATGACGAGCTTTTTGTCCGTTTGGATCCGGTTGTAGGCATCGATCAGGTAATGCACACCTTTTTCCGCGGTGAGTCTGGATACGATGCAAATGTAGCCGTCTTTTGTGAGGTTATATAATTTTGTGATTCGGTCTGCATCTTTTTTGACCGGTCGTTCGATACCGTTATGAATCAGCACGGTTTTGCGGCCATAAGTTTCCCGGAAATAGTCCCGGGCGCTTTCGCTGAGGACGATGATCTCATCAGCGTATTTTACCATCACACGCTCGCCAAACTTGATATATTTGGAGGCAAAGCCTTTGCCCCATTTTTCCCGCTGCCAATCCAGGCCGTGTACCGTTGCCACGCAGCGCTTGCCAAACAGTTTGGGAATCCACATAGCGGCGCAAGGGCCTTCTGCGTGGAAATGCACCACGTCAAATTTCCCGAAAGCTGCACAAATGGCCGCAGTAAAGGAAGCAACCATTGCAGAAAGACCTCTTTGACGGATCGTCCAGGCGGTTTTCAGCGCAACACCTTTATATTGGTTATCGGTTACCGTACCAACATACTCATTTTCCACTTTGTCAGAGGAACGGTTGTAGCAGGTAACACTTGCGCCCCTTTCTACCAATATTGGACATAACGATGTCAGCACATTTTCAATTCCGCCACGTCTTGACGGAATAACCTTATGGCCAATCATTGCAACTTTCATAGTCTTTTCTCCTAACGGAAAGAATTTATCTGCCGGTTCTGCTGAGCATAACGATGGGAGTCTTCAGCATGATCCAAATATCGCCCCAGAAGGTTCTGTGATCGATATATTCCAGGTCCATTTCCACCCAGCGTTCAAAGGGGATATCGTTTCTGTTCTTGCTGATCTGCCAAGTGCAGGTAATACCGGGCGTCACCAGCAAACGCAGTCTTTGATAGTCGGTGTAGTATTCCACTTCTCCGGGCAGCGGAGGTCTGGGACCTACCAGGCTCATATCACCCTTAAACACATTGAAAAACTGCATCAGCTCATCCAAAGACAGTTCCCGGAGAATCTTGCCCACTCTTGTGATTCTGGGGTCATCCTTGATCTTGAACACAGGACCGTCCATCTCGTTTCTTGCTTTTAACTCCTCCAAAAGTGCCTCTGCATTGGGGCGCATGGTGCGGAATTTATACATATAGAATTCTTTTCCGTGACGACCTACACGCTTTTGCTTAAAGAACGGGCCAGCGCTGGGATCGTCAATATAGATCACCAGGGCAACAACGATCATTAGAGGAAGGCAAATCAACAAAATAAGCGAGGCAAAGAAAATGTCAAACAGACGTTTCTTTCTCCAATAGGCTTTGTAAGACTGGTCAATAAGTTCTGCCAATCGTTTCCGGGTTTTTTCGTCTACCTTTTCAGCATCAATATAAGGCATTTGCCGAACCTTCTTTCAAATTTTTAAATTTTGCATTCAGCAGTGTATCATACTCTACTTTTCGCCAGAGGGAAAGGTAGAATCCTTCAAAACTTTTGCGGTATCCATCCATCAGTTCCCCGGTGCTTTCCACATAACCTGGATGGAAGTTGATCTCAATATCCCGATTGTATTTCTCTGCAAGCTTCCGGTACTTAGGAAGTATTTTTTTGAGTTTTTCCTCCGTCAAGTGTCCGGAGAACATAGCCCCCATAAAGTAGGCAGTAGGGATATTTGCTTTTTCATATTCTTTCCGGTTGATTCGTGCCAATAGTTTTAAAAGCCACTGCTTTGCAATACCTGACAAAGAGTAAGTCAGATATAACGACGGAGTCAAAAGATACGGGGAAAGTGGTTCTGCAGGAAGCCGCAGATTTTGCACCCAAAGCTTTTCTTCCCGAATCACACGCATCAAGGTCTTGAAGATCAGCGGGATCATATGGGGATGCTGGTGGCTGTCGATGGAAAGGGGAATGTCCTCCCCCACCGCTGTTTTCCAGGCACGAACCTGGTTTTGCAGTTCTTTATAAATTTGCTTTTCAAGTTCTTTTCTTTGGGGAGATATAGACATAAGCAGCAAGCCCATAAAGGAATACCGGAATTCTCCGTTTTCCGTAACCAGCAAAGGTACATCTTCCGGGTTTGATACCGGACGACCCTCCACCAAATTGATATGTAACGAAAGGCAAGCCTTGCGCTGGGTCAAGCGATTTTTAAAGTCCGCAATTTCACCGTTGGGTATTACGCTTACTTTGTTTAAGATGCCTTTTTCCAGGCAGGTTTCAATGCGGCGATTACCACTGACCGAAAGGCCGTAGTCATCCGCGCAAAAATAAATCATTTTTCATCACCAAGCTTTATGACGATCACATCGTCAACGATGCAGATACAATCCGCAGCAGGCCAATTGTTCAGGCTGTCCGGATCTATTTTTTCCAAAAGTGCTGTTTTTTCTTCTCCGGCCAGGAACTGATAGTCCTTGCCACAATAGTCGTTTAATGCGCTGCACAAAACACTTTGTCCCACCACTTCATCGTCTGCTCTTAAAATGTAGCCGTCTGTTGTTCCGGTCATATCCGGGGGCAGCAGCGCACTGTAGGCTTCGCTGTCTGCCAGCTGGCCGATCACCAGGATCCGGTCACATTCTGCGGCGCCTTCGGTCTGTTCGATGCGATCCGCCATACGAATCAGCGTCCCGTAAGACTTTTCATATGCCATATTCAGCTTATGGTAGCTGACGTTGGCAATGATGATCTGGTCAAAAACCAGAACCAGCAAAACCCCAAAAACAGCCCAGGACTTAACCGCACTGCATTTTACGCAGCCAAAATCTATTCTTTCGTACTGCAAAATCAAAAACAGATAAAACACCACAAAACCCATTTTCATCAGGTTGTGATAATCAATACTGCTGTTGATGAAAGCAAGCACACTTGCACCAATCGGAAGCATAATCACACATACACACAGCAGCAAGAGCTTGCCAATGCTTAATTTGTTCCGGATCACGTCCATAAGGTACAATACAAGAGTCAGACCCAGTACAACGCAGTTGACAACGGTAAATACGCTCAGCCCATTGGAAAAATCGAAGAAATAGCTGACAAAAGAGGTTTTGATCACGTAGAGTGCACCGGCAATGTCAATGCCTTGCAAGGCAGTTGCGTTGCCAAAACCCTGATAGTCCAAAAGCACCGTGCCGGTCAATTTTACAATGACCGTATGCAGCAGATAATAAAGCCCCATACCGGCAACACCGGTGAGTAAGTAGGATACACATTTTCCCAGTATCTTTTTCAGATCTGTGTCCTTGTAAAGAAGCTCCAAAATCAGGCTTAACAGCAGGAGCATAATGGTCACGGTTATGTAGGCCTGATAGATACCGCAGGACAACGTCAGCAATACCGCTGCACCGATATAACAGGGCTTTTCCTTGGTAAGGAGCATTGCCGACAGGCAAGCCAGCAAAAATGCGCAGGCATAGCCGTCCGCCACATAGTTATAGGTCATCACAGAGGTCACTGTGGGGAATGTGGCCACCACAGCGCCGATCAGTCCGGCAGTGATGTTCTTTTTTACATCAAAGATCTTGCAGATGCAAACCGCGCCAAGACCGTGGAGCAAGATCGCCAAAAAGCCGGCAACAAAAGGAAGGTCATAGTAGGAGCTGGGCGCACAGACAACGGACAAGAACCAACGGCCCAGCGCCGTCATATTTTGCACGTCATACCGGAACACAAGAGAGTCCCAGTTGGGAAGCCAGTTTGTCAGCTTGTAAATATGGGCAATCAACCCCACAATCAGCGCTGTCAGGAAGCAGACCTTCCACTGGGGCAAGATGCGCTTTTTTAGTTTTTCTATCATTTGTTCCGGCATATTACCACTCCAACCCCTTGCACTTATGCAAAAACTTGCCATACAGCTTGTTGTATAATTTCACACCGAGGATGCGCTTCATCCGGGTGGTTCGTTTGGTGACCGGCGATGTCCAGGTCGCGCAGTAATGATGGATGGAATAGGTGTTCTTCGTGATGGTCTTTTTCCCGGTGTAGTAATCCATCGGGCAAAGATATTCCTGGGGAAGAAATACCACGTCCATAAAGGTCTGATTTGTATTGCTGACATCCATACCCAGCCGCTTTAAGGCTGCTGTATTTTTGTCAGGGCACGGTGTCAGATCAAAGCTGCCGTCTTCCAGGACAAAGGGGACATCTTCATAGTCCTTCAAAAATTCTTTAACGATGGGGTTTCCCTTTTCTGCGCCAAAGCCCAAGCCGGTTGCCACGATGCCTTTTTCGTCAAAGCCCATAAAGCCTTGTCCGTCCAGCAGATCGTCAATGGGCTTAATCAGCTCCACGTCCGTATCCAAATAAATTCCGCCATGCTCATAAATAATGAGAAGCCGGGCTACATCACTGACGAAAGCCCATTTTTTCGCTTCATACGCTTCCTGCATATACCGGTTCTGGGTAAGGTCAAAATTGTCCTCGTTGTGGCAGATGATCTCATAGTCCGGGCAGTATTTTTTCCAGCTTTTGATACATTTCTGGGCGATCTTGGGCATCTGGCCTCTGCCGAACCAGCAATAATGTATCACCTTGGGAATACTCATTTTTTATTCCTCCATAATGCAATTGCATCTTTGAATACTTCCCGGAAGCACGCAAAGTTGACAAGTGCGTACAGCGGCACGATCCAAAGCGCGTGGATAATGCCTTTTACCAGCAATTTCATAAAAGACAAGCCGCTGAAGCTGTCCACATAGAAAATCACCATGATCAGCGCAAACACAGCGCCATTGACAAGCCAGCGTTTGTAAGTATGGAACACGCTTCGCTCCAAAACCTTTTTATTGGCATAATAGATCATCATTGTGCCTCTGTACAACAGCGCCACGATCGTTCCCATAATGGCGCCGCAAATGCCCCATTTGAGAATGGAAACCACGGAAACGACAATATTGATGACCATTTCCCAAATTGCGTGGGAACGTGTTTCCTCAAACTTTCCGGAATACTCCAATACGTGATTGGACGGAAGCTTGCCGTTGGACAAAAGGTTCATCAGTACAAACAGCAAGATCAGCAGGCCGTTGGTATAGTTTGCATCGTCGATGCCCTGGGTGTAGATCTGAATCAGCGGCAACAGGAACACGGCCATCAATGTATAAATGATAAACGTTGCCATAATGTACAGGGTTTCATACACGTTATATACCTTGCAGAATTTGGCTTTGTCGGTATGAAACAGCTGGCCAAGGGCAAAGCTGAAGCCGGAGATCACGCTGGTAATAAAGGTCTGCACCTGAGAGAAAAAGATGTTGTAAATGGTGTAAACGCTGACCACCTTGAAATCACACAGGAAGGACAGCAACAGCACATCCGTGTTATTAAATACCATTCCGGAAACCTGATGCACCAAAACGGATTTTCTCTGGGAGATTGCCGTATAATCCGGCGCTGCTTTCAGGTTCAACCATCTGTATCTTCTTTTTGCATGGATATACACGTAGAAAAGCTGCAAAAGAGATAAAACGCAATATGACAGCTGCATCAGCAGCAGGTCGTTGGTCAGCAAGATAACCAAAATCTTTGCAACATTGGACAGCAGCTGCAAGATCGTTTCCGAATTTGTGATGACGTATTTTCTGCCGTCGACCTCTAACAGTACCCGGTACTTGGCCTGGGCAAAATAGCTGAACAGCGCCGGAAGCGCTGTCAGAATCACAACACCGAAGATCACACCGGGCTTTATGCCGGCAGGTACAATACATTCATAAACGATTGCGATGCCCAGCACGATCACACCGTACAGGACACCGATCTTCACATAATAATTATGGGTCGCAGAAAGAATGGCGCTGACCTTATTGCGGTCGTTTTCTGCCACAGGCTTATACAGCGCCTGGGTGGTAGCCAGACCTACACCGGACTCCAGCAGGAACATATACACAAAGATCTGCTTGATGGTGGATAAGATACCATTGATTTCTGAACCGAAATTTTCCAGATAGAGTCTGGGAATCAGGAAGCTCAGGGCAATCAGGACTACCTGATACAAAATGCCTGACAACAAATTATATTTAATTCGGTTATCTTTTGTTGCCATTGGGACTGCGCCTCCTGGTTTATACTCTGTTTTCGATATACGCTTCGGTTGCGTTTTCTTTGTGGATGATCTTTCCCGGGTTACCCAGCACAATGCTGTGGGGCGGAACGTCGAAATTTACAAATGCCAACGGCGCGATCATCACGTCCCGGCCAATTGTAACATTGCCCACAATAACCGCATTGGCGCCGATCCAGCAGTCGCCTTCCAAAACAGGCGCGCCTTTGCGCGGGCCGCGGTTCTCTGCGCCAATGATCACACCGGTGCTGATATTGATGTTGTCGCCCAGCACCGCTTCCGGATTGACGATGACACGACCGGTGTGTCCAATATAAAAGCCCTTCCCAATCTTGGTTCTGGCCGGGATCTGGATATGGGTCTTATAGGACATCCGTTTCAGCCGCACTGTATAGATCGCTTTGAAAAGCCTACTCTTGCAGGCCGCTGCCTTGCGAAACAGCGCCAGATACTTCAGTTCCGGTGTTCTGAGTAATCTCTGGGCAAAACTTTCGCCTTTTTCCCCGTAGTATCTGTATAAATCTTTTGAAAATTGATTATCCATAACTTAAATCTTCTTCATATACTCGTTATAAAACGCTTCTGCCTTTGCTACCGGCATCGCCTTGCAATAGTACCAGCCCTGAATATAGTCACATTCGCTGTTTGTAACCAGGGTGTTTTGTTCTTCCGTTTCCACGCCCTCACAAACCACCTTCAAATTCAGGCTGTGAATCAAGGAGATAATGCCAAAAAACAGCTTTCGTCCGGCCTCCTGGTCCGCCAGGAGCAGAACAGCTCTATCCATTTTCACCACATCGATTGGATATTCGCAAAGGCTGATCAGGGCAGTATAGCCGCTGCCAATATCGTCCAGAGCGATGCTGAAGCCCAGCTGCTTGGCCCGGATAATATTGTCTCTTGCCACCGCCAGGTTTTTCTCGATAGAATCTTCGGTGATCTCAATGATCAGCTTGCTTCTGTCGAAATCGTATTTTTCTGCGATTTTTTGAATTTTTGCAACAAAATCCATTTCAGAAATGGTGATTCTTGTGATGTTGCAGGATATGGTCACGGCATCAAATTCGGAATTTTTCCACTGGGCCAGTTTTTCGCAAACCTTATCGAACATATAGTAATCGAATTCTACGATCAGGCCTGTTTGTTCCATGATCCCGATATAGGTGCCGGGGAAGATGGTTTCACCCAGGGAATCTTCCCATCTGGACAGCGCCTCTGCAGATGCAATTTTCTTGGTCTTGTTATCCACGATAAATTGCAGGTGCATCTTAAATTCGTTGTTTTTAAAACCGGCTTTGATCTTTTTGATAAGCTGTTGCTCTTTGGTAAAGAAATTCATAAACTTTTTCGGGGCTTTCATGTTCATCTTACTTACTCCATTTTATTTATTATTTCTAACTATAGGATATGCAACGGTATGTTTTTTGTCTGGATAAAAGCAAAAAAGCTGCAACAATATAAGGTCATTTACGACCTCGTATCATTGCAGCTGGACTGGCATAGTCTGAAAACCTTAGCCTCTTTGCTTTGCGTCGCCGGCTTTCACCGGTTTTGCTAACTATTCTTTTCTGTCAGTATAGCACAATGATTCGCGTTTGTCTATTCTTTTTATTCTTTTGCAAAAACCCAAAGGGTTTCGGTGACCAATTCTTCCGTATCGCAAAGTTTATAAACGCTCAGCACTACCTTTTCGCCATCGATCTTCTTGAAGGTGATCTTCGGGGTTTTTCCGTCCATAAGCTGGTGCTTCAACGCTTCGTAATTCAAGAAGTTTAATACAGCTCTGTGATAATCCGGGTCTACCGCATCGGACACATACTTGGAAAACAGTTTGGAAAAATGCTCTTCGTTTTCGTTATAGTTCAGATATGCGGGCATCAGAATACGTCTTGCCTTGTCACTGGTCAGGGAAACGCGATAGATGCCATTATATTTTTCTTTCAGAACGGACAGCATCGTGTCAATTTCCAGAATTCCCGTTTTCACCTGAACATACGATTTGTCATTTCCCGTATGCGCGCCGCTGTGTTCTTTGTTTTGATAGTATTGCGCTTTTGCCTCGTACATTCTGACTTCTGCTTCCCGAACCATGTCTTCCGTGTTTGTATTTTGCGTTCTGAAAGACATTCCGATGGCAACGTGATAATTCCGGGGCACAAGCTGCTGCTGGAAGTGTGTAATGTTTTCCTTCACCGCATCCGGCTCGGTATCTTTGCAGAACACCAAAAATTCATCGCCGCCCATCCGGTAAACCCGGTGGCCGTAGAACACTTCTTTCAAGGTGTTGGCAATATACAAAAGCATTTCATCGCCGGCTGCGTGGCCATATTTGTTGTTGCATAGATGCAGTTCATTTACGTCCACATAAATGCAGGAAAAATTCGAAGGTTTTTCCTCGTCAAAAACCAACAGATCAGTCTTATAAGCCACGCGGTTCATTGCGCCGGTAAGGGAGTCTGTGGTTGCTGCCAATATGGTTTTATTCAGATGATTTTTGTTAAACTGCGCCAT
>JAZQWQ010000130.1:0-6354 GCA_045632385.1 Faecousia sp. | reverse complement strand
TCTCGCATTGCAAGAATCTGTGGTGACAATTCCTGCATATTTGTCCATTTCCTTTTGCTCATAACAATACCCCCTGACGTAGTTATTATCCTACATCAGGGGGCTCTTTGTCTATTGTCTGTTTTTACAGGGGCAGTCTATCATACGATGCGGCGCTTTTTTCTTGTGGGGAGGAGTTTGTGCTTTTGGTTACTTGTCCATATGGCGCTGGAAGGGCATTAAAAAGCGCATTTCACCGGTGACGTTCCGGGCTTCAAAGTAAGTGCCGTATTCCGCAGAGTGGACAATACCGCCGTCAAAGGGCTCACTTTCCCGGCAACCGTTTTTCCGGGAGTTCAGCATACCTTTTACCTGATCGGCACAGTAGCTTTCGCCAAAGACACGGACGGTGGCATTTTTAAGACCGGTTACGGCAATGCGCCGACGGAACTTAAAGCTGCTGGGGGTGTCTTCAAAGGCTTCCACGATGCCGCCCTCTTGTTCGATGAATACCCGACATTCCCGGTGTTCTGCCCGGGGGAACCGATAGCTGGAGAAGCCATTTACCAATTCTGTTTCATAGCCCAGCAGAAGCGGTGCGCCCAAGGGGAATTTCAGGTGGGTTTCTACGGTGGTGCTGGGGGCATAGGTGGAGAATACCAGGGCGTTATCGCTGCGATTGATCATCAAAATGGGGGTCTTGACAGAGCCGTTTGGCTTTGTAAAGCGGATATGATAGCCAAAACGCTCCAAAAGCTTTCGCAGAAGCACTTCACCCCGGAAAAATTCGCCGCCGTCGTCGGGGGCAATGTGGGAGTGCCGTCCTGCCAGGTGACCGCCGACGGTTGCCCGATACCAGATCGCATTGCGGTAGGCAGTTGCCAGAGCATAGCCGTTTTCTGTTTCCAGAATTGTCACGTCGGCGGGGGCTTTGGTATTCACCTCGCCACCGGAAAGGAATTTACCCACGAACATTTT
This sequence comes from Faecousia sp., assembly GCA_045632385.1. GTDB lineage: Bacteria > Bacillota > Clostridia > Oscillospirales > Oscillospiraceae > Faecousia. The sequence goes on along the minus strand of JAZQWQ010000130.1, from coordinate 5,397 downwards.
CTTGGGGTATGCGCCGTCTTTATGCACGTCGGTAAAATAAGTGGGGTTCATAGATATTTCACCGCTGACTCCGTCAGCCAGAGTCAGGCCGAAAACCTTTTTGAATATTTCACTTGCCCGGTCGGCAGCGCCGTAAACAAGAACCTTTTGTCCCTGCTCAATGCGCGCCAAAAGATACTTTTCAAAATCGCTGCCGGCTTCCGGAACGGGAGTCAACAAAATGCTCTTTTGATAAAGGACGGGGTCGTGTTTTTGGAAGTTATCGCAGGACACAATGGTGGTCAGGGGCAGACCGTTGGAAATTGCAGAACAGATGAACCAGTCGCCGGAGAGAATCTTATGAAGCGTCTGGGGGTCTTCTGTGGTGGTGTATTCCCGGAAAGGATAGACCCACACAAAGGGGGAAGGCTCGTCAGCAACATCCTTTTCTGCCTTGAGCAGGTGGGGAATAGGCTCGTTGGCGCAGCTGTCCGGCAGACCGCCAAAAGAATTGTCCACAGACAGCAGGTTCAGCATATTTGCAGATTGCACCTGCCCTTGTGCATCGATCCGGGATAGGGACATAGGCAGATAAATATCGTGGGGCTGACCTTGATAACGGTCGTACCAGGGGGAATTTGCCCACCAGGGGTCGTGAATATAGTAGCGGAACATCAAGTCTTCCCCGGGTAGTTCACAAGTCCGGGTCATATGTCCCATCAGCTCCAAGCCATAGTCCCCGTCCAGAGCTGCCCAGGGAGAGTTGGGGGGCGGTGTGATGTTTAAGTTTGCGTTGTACAGGTCATAAAGGGGTGTGGCATCCGAGGCATAGTCAATACCGGCAGAGTAGTTGGTGCCACGTACCTGAATGGGGAAATCCGGCATTTCTGCCCGCAAAAGCTTCCAGAAATCAAAGAGGTTCTTCTTGGCGGAAGCAAAGTTTTCTGTGTGGAAGGTTTCGCCCTCCAAGATCACACCGTCTGCGTCCCAGGGGTAGGCGGAAAAGCCAACACCATTGGACAGCCACAGGAAATCGAAGCCCAGATCTGTCAGAAAAATCTGTGCCTGCTTGCCCAAAAAAGTTCCGAAGGGTGTACCATCGGGAATTCCCTGGGGATAGGCGGCATAGGGGCGGGTATCACCATTTAGGACACTGGAGCAATCCAGGAAACCCTTGCCGTCGCATTGGGCTTTCAGGGTGGTGACCTCCGGGTGGCGGACATACTTAAATTCCGAAACCGCAAATTCCGGACCGATGTCCAGAGTTTCGCCAACCAAAATAGAAGCGTTGGGGTAAAGGGCTTTGCCTACTTCTTTGAAGGTGGCAACAATCTGCTTCAAAATGCCGTAAGTCATTTTGGGAGGATTGTCCATATAGGGATACCGGCGGTGGTGAATATAAGTGCCGGCTTTTACGTCCTCTTCGGTAGCCAGGGGGTTGCTGGCGCCGCCGACGAACATACACCAGGCAAATTCGTCGTTTAAATTGCCGACATAGTCCAGAAGCTCACTGCCGTCGGCAGCCCAGAGCATAATGGAAATTTTCTCCCGGTTTTTGATCAGCGGCCGCCACTGGTCATAAATTTTTTCTACCACTTGCCGGATATAGCCGCTGTCTGTCTGCTGAAAAGGTTTCAGGGAAACCTCTAAGGTTACGTTGCGATACATAATATTACCTCACAATGACAGTTTCGATTCCCAGTGCCTCGCCAATTTTGGCAATGGTTTCTGCGTGGTGGCCGATACCCAGGGCATAGTGGTGGGTGGGGCCTTCCATAACCCAGCGCTTGATGAAGTTCTTGGTGTTGGGCTCGAAGAAACCGCGGGTGTTGGTGTTGCCTGTGGGAGGAATGGGGCCTGCCTTGGAAATGCCCTCGCCGATGACGAATTTGAACTTGCCGTCATAGGTCTGGGTGATGCCCAGCATGGTGATAGGACCTTCTTTAATTTTGAACTCTACGGATGCGCCGTGACCGGGCTTGCCGTGATATTTTTTTAGGCTGCGGAGCACCGGCTTGCCCTCGGCAATTGCCAGGTGATGGGGTCCGTCGTGACCAACCAGAATGAAGTCCTCGTCAAAGTCGAAGGGATGGAATTCGGCAAAGCTGCCGCCAATACCCAGACGGTCCATAATCAGCATTGCCACACAAGTTTTAATGTCGTACTCACCGCACATCGGGATGCCCTGGGCGTTGAGGAAGGAGTTGCCCACGATAAAGGTGGTAGCAACGGTCTGCTGGACAGAACCGGGTTGACCCTCATAGTAGTAAGCAAGGCCAGTAAGGTTGTATTTTTCTACAAACTTATCCAGCGCAACAGCGCTTTTGGCTGCCTGATACTTATCTTCATCCGTGAGCTTGCTGGTGGTGGGGTCGGACTTGGGATCGGGCATATCAAATTCCTGGTCGATCAGGGCGATTTTTGCCTGAATCTCTTCTTCGGTAACGGTGTTGTATACTTCCACAACATCGTCAATTTCCAGCAGCGGCACGTGCAAACCAAAGGCGGCAGAAAGCGCCGTGGGGTCAGCGTGCATATCATACATTGCTTCCATGGTGTGACCCATCAGACCCATCCGGGCACCTTTGAGAGAATGGAGCACCTTGGCAATATTACACCACTCGTTCACCTCTTTTTCTGCCTGGGCATCGTTATATAAAGTGCCGATGATCACGTCATTGACCTTTTTGCCCAGACGGATGGCAACTCCGGTAAACTCCGGAACAGAGCAGATGTTGTCGTTTTCCAGCTGCATAAAGGTGCAGGCCTTGGCGTAGTCCATTGCGCTGCGGGGCTGCAGGGCAACCAGAACCACCGGAACGGTGGCGGCGCGCATAATGGGGGCGAACACGCTGGAGGTGGCATAGGTGACCATATTGCAGAAGATCAAGTCAACGTTATTGGCGGTAATCTGGTCTGCAACGGCATAGCTTTTTTCGGAGCTGTCCACCATACCAAAATCCACCACCTCCACGCCGGTGGCTTCTACCATCTTTATAAAATCTTTGTGGTAGCCCATAATGTTGTCATACAGGCCTTCGAATTGCGCCCAGTAAGTTGCGTGGGCAACGGCAAAAATAGCGATTTTTGCATTGGGTGTTACTTTACGAGGGATCATAAGTTTGCCTCCTGTTTGTGAATTTTTCAGATTTGTAGTTGCTGTTTGCTGGTGTATATGCTATGATTATATCGCGAGTTTCCATGATGCTCAAGGCGCATAACAAATCCAGATTTGTCAAAAATTAAGATTTTGGAGGGGACAATATGCTTTTAAAAGAATTAAATCCCTATGTGCGCTTTGCCCGAAGGAAAGAATTTCGGTTTGCACCGGTGGAGAGCGCTGCCCAGGATCACCGGATTTTCGTTGTGGAAAAGGGCTGTGCAGATTTCTTTTTGGAGGATCAGCATTACCGGTTGGAACGGGATGACGTGATTTTTTGGCGAGGCGGTGTGCAGTATCGGGTGGAGCTGTCCCCGGATGCGGTGGTTTCCGGATGTAATTTCGACTTTTGCTGGCAGGAGGATACGGTGCGTTTACCCATTTCTCCCACAAGAGGGGCGCTGAAAGAGCCGGTGCTGGAGCCGGAGTGCTTTTCCGATGCGCCGCTGTTTGACAGTGTGTTTTGTCTGCGTAACACCTATGGCATTTTGCCAAAATTCCACGAGTTGTACGAGGAATTTGAGTCAAGACAAATTCTCTGGGAACAGCGGTGCAGTGCATTGTTAAAGGATATTTTGGTGCTGTGTCTGCGGTTTTCTGCCAACAATCCCTCCTCCGGATCAGCCTGGGTGGCAAGAGAAGTGTTGAGCTTCATCCGGCAGAATTATCAAAAGCCATTGAATAACGTAACCTTTTCTCAGCTGTTTCATTATCATCCCAACCACATCAGTGAGTTGGTGAAAAGTCAGACGGGCTTGCCGCTGCACAAATATATCCGTACCTACCGGATCTATGCGGCGGTGGACCTGCTGCAATCTACCGATTTGCCGGTGGCAGAAATTGCCGAACGGGTGGGCTTTGGGGATGTGCAGCAATTTTCCAAAGCCTTTAAGCAAGTGTTGGGTGTGTCGCCCAGCAGTTACCGAAAGTAAGATTTCCCAGTAGCCAAAGCGGCCCAGATGTGCTAAGCTATAGAAAAAGGAGGAAGTGCTATGATTGCCGGACTTCAAAAAATGACATTATTGGATTTTCCCGGGAAGGTGGCCTGCACGGTGTTTTTGCAGGGGTGCAATTTCCGTTGCCCCTTCTGCCACAATTCCGATTTACTTCCCTATGAGGGGGAGGGATTTATGACCCAGGAGGCTTTCCTGAAATTTTTACGGGGACGAAAGGGTCTTTTGGATGGAGTTGCCATCACCGGCGGCGAGCCTACCTGTCAGCAAGGTCTGCCGGAACTGATCAAAGAAATTAAGGCGCTGGGCTTCCTGGTGAAGCTGGATACCAACGGAATGAACCCGGAAATGCTGGCGCAGCTGATAGATCAGGGTCTTGTGGATTATGTGGCGATGGACGTGAAAAACAGCCCCAGCCGCTATGCTGAAACCGTGGGTCTTCCCCGGCTGAATTTGGAGAAAATTGAAAAAAGTCTGCGTCTTCTGATTTCCGGGACGGTGGACTATGAACTGCGTACCACTCTGGTACAGCAGTTCCATACAGCGCAGGACATAGAAGAAATGGGGCGGTGGATCGCCGGCTTGGTGCCGGGGAAAAAGCCGGAAAAGCTATTTTTGCAGAGCTTTGTAGACCGGGACAGCGTGACTTTTTCCGGGCTTTGCCCGCCGGCAGATGAAGAAATTGTTCGCTTCCGGGAAATTTTGACACCATATGTAGAAACCGTTTGCATCCGGGGCACGGAGATACAATGACTTTCCCGGGTTCAGAGGGGTTTAGACACAATATATTGTGTTTTAAAAATATTTTTTCAACAATATATTGACTTTCTGAAAGAACTAGGATATAATACGGACAATGCCGCCCTGCGGGGGTCAGGCGTTGTCCGTATTTTATTTTTTTGTTTACATATATAGGAGGAAACGCGTAATGTATCAGGTTTTGAAGCGTGACGGCGGTACCGTCGAATTTGAGATTTCCAAAATCAGCAATGCGATGATCAAGGCTTTTGAGGCCCAGAATCGTCAGTATCATCCCAGCATCATCAACCTGCTGGCTTTGCAGGTATGTGCCGACTTTGAGTCCAAGATCAAGGACGGTTTCATCGCTGTGGAAGACATTCAGGACAGTGTGGAAAAGGTTCTGTCCGATGCCGGCTACGCAGAGATCGCCAAGGCTTACATCCTTTACCGTAAGCAGCGTGAGAAGGTTCGTAACGTTAACTCCGCACTTCTGAACTACAAGGATCTGGTTGACAACTATCTGAAGATCAATGACTGGCGCGTAAAGGAAAACTCCACCGTTAC
>JAZQWQ010000129.1:0-32044 GCA_045632385.1 Faecousia sp. | reverse complement strand
GAGGGCGATGTGATTTTGACCGTCGGTGCCGGTGATATTTTCCGGGCAGGCGAAGCACTTTTGAATAAGTAATATTACAAAATAGGAGGGATACCTATGAAAAAATGGAATGTATGCATTTTGTTCGGCGGTATCAGCCCTGAGCACGAGGTTTCTCTGCGCTCTGCAGAATCTGTGCTCAATCAGATTGATAAAGAAAAATATAATATCTTTCCTGTTGGTATTACCAAAGAGGGCAGTTGGTACTATTATCCGGGCACAAATTACAGCAAATTGCCCCAGGGAACCTGGCAGGATTGCGAGGGTGTTTGTCCTGCGGTGATTTCTCCGGTTCGGGGACAGGGCTTGCTGCTGCTTGATGGTGAACATCAGAATGTTCAGCCTTTGGATGTTGTATTTCCTGTGCTTCACGGTGAAAATGGTGAGGATGGCTCTATTCAGGGCCTAATGCAATTGGCCGGTATTCCGTGCGTAGGTCCTGGCGTTGCATCTTCTGCCGTATCTATGGATAAAACCCTGACGAAGCTGGTTATTGATCACGCAGAAATTCCCCAGGCTATGTGGGAGCTGGTGCGTAACAGCGACCTTTCTACCCATATGGACAGCGTCGTTGACAGAATTGAAAGCCGATTTACCTATCCGGTATTTGTAAAGCCTGCAGGAACAGGTTCATCTGTTGGCGTTTCGAAGGCTGCTGACCGGGAAGCACTTCAAACTGCACTTCAGACTGCCGGTATTTATGATGAGAAGATTCTGGTAGAAGAGTTTATCCACGGACGAGAAATCGAGGTTGCTGTGCTGGGCAATAACGGTCCTGCCGCATCTGTGTGCGGAGAGATTGATTCCGGCGCAGAGTTCTATGATTACGATGCGAAATACATCAACGATACTTCTGTGGCATATGTTCCGGCCAGAATTGACGAAGAGACATCCGAGAAAGTTCGGGAATATGCCATTCGCGCATATAGGGCGCTGGGCTGTAAAGGTTTGAGCCGTGTAGATTTCTTTGTTACCTATGCGGATAACCGGATCGTCTTTAATGAGATCAATACGTTACCCGGATTTACTTCTATATCTATGTATCCGAAGCTGTTTGAAGCCAGTGGCATTGCATATTCCCAGTTGATCGATAAGCTTTTGGAATATGCGATGGAGGAAGCAAAATGAAAAAGCAAGTGATGCTGTCCATTTGTGGGCGGCAGGCCTATATCGATCAGGAGCCGGATACCATTGAGCTGGTAACAGAGGGCACAATGGAGTTTGTGGACGGAGGCTGGAATATTCGGTATCAGGAAACAGAACTTACCGGCTTGGCCGGTGTGACGACGACCTTCCGTGTAGAGCCTGGCAAAGTCATTTTGACAAGAACCGGCGGCTTGACTTCGGAAATGGTGTTTCAGGAGGGTGTGCGGCACGAATCGCTGTACCAAATGGATTTTGGAGCATTGCTGATTGCTGTGTGCGCTTCTCGAATTTTTGCCCAAATCGGCGATGAGGGTGGAATGGTCGACCTTGTGTATCGTATTGATATAGAACACAATACTGCCGGTACGGTAGATTATCACCTGGAAATCACGCCTAAGTAAATGAACCCCCGTATGCAAATGCATACGGGGGTTGTGTATTATGGGAGCTCGCCGGGTTGATCGGTAACACCGCTTTTATCAATGCCGTCGTTGTTGCTGCCGGCAATTCGGCAAACAATACCATCAAGGACCTTATAGTTGGACTGGTCAATAAATTCCCGAATTAGCTGTTCACCGGTGGTATTGTCAAACTTGCAGCGATAGGATTTTACCTTGTAGCCCTTACAAGGCTCAACGATATAATCACCATCTTTATAACCATCCTTGTTATCGGCAGACATATTTTGATAGGTGACATCATAATCACTTTCAGACAAAACCTCGTATTCCAGCTCTACCCGGTAGTTTCTGGTTTCTGTGCCGACCAGGGTGATCGTTACCGAGCCACCGGATGCTTCTGCATCAATGCGAATGGGATAGTCTGTGGTGTTGCGGAAACGGAAATCAATAGAGCCCCAACTAACTGCGGCATCCATACCAAGCGGCACATAACCGGGATAATATCCGTGTGGGTCCCGGGTCAGAGTTTCCAGTTCTGCAACAAGCGTGCAATAGTACAGAGCAGAGGATACCTGGCATATGCCGCCACCGATGGTTTTGGAAACTTCATTCTCATTGTATGATTTTCCCAGGCGATAGCCCTTTTCTTTTGTGGGTTCACCCAATTGTTCGTTGTAGGAAAACACATCGTCAGGGAGCAGAACTTTTCCGTTGATGGCTTCACAGGCTAAACGCAGATTGATGTCCCGAGCACTATCACTTTTTGTCTCAGAAGTGTAGGTGGCCAAGGTGTCCCTGTAAAGCATATTTTTTAGGTCTTCTGCTGTAACTTCAGGAGAAATTTTTTCAAAAGCGATTTCTACTGTTGTGCCATATTTTGCATTATCGAGTTTTTTCTGCGCTTTCTCTACATTCAACCCGTAGCCATCGACACCTTCTATAACCTGATAGTCCTCAGGATTAAAGCTGGCATCTACAGGTGCTTTGTAGTATTTTTTTGCGATTTCTTCCAAATTAATGGGGTCAGGCATCAGCATACCGCATTGTCCTTCAACCTGAAACCGGTTTGCACTGTATGCAGCAAGGACACTGCTGTAAAGTGCGTTCAAATCCAAACCATATTCCGGAGTGCCTAGCGTAATGACCAGTTTCTGATTGGGGTATTCGCCGGTAACGTCATATTTGGATTGGTTCAAGGTTGTGTTGAAATTCTCACCAAGCTTGCTTAACAGCTTTCGAATCTGATCTTCTTTAATGTTCAGATAAGGGGTCAAATCCACAGCATAGCCGTCCTTCATAGCAATTTGCTGTTCGCTTTGTCGTTTCTCTGTAGAACCGCTGTTGCCAAATTTGTATGCGGCTCTGACAGCGCCGGTAACATTAAGGCTGCCAACACAGCTGGTGGGAATTTGAATTTTGCTGCCCAGAACCGTAACTTCCATAGGAATCTGCGTATAGGTTCTATCTGTTGCTTGACGTACGACCTCAATCGCTTCTGCTTGTGTCATACCGCCAACGTCCACACCGGCCACAGAAACATTTTCCAGAATGATTCCATTCATTTGCATATTTTGAATATAGAGATAACCTGCAGCAACGAAGAAGACAATTGCGATCAGGGCAATGGTGACGGCAATGATACCGCCAGCCCGGTTAGATTTTTTCTTTTTGGATTTTTTGCCGGACTTGGATATCCTGCGATATTCCTGCTCCAGTTCATCTTCCTCACAGCGCGCACGGGAAGTCTTTTTACTGGACTTTGCCATAAACATTCACCTCGTATATAGTTTACCACAAAATGCAAATTAAGGCTACAGGTATTTGCGGAAATGTTCAATGAAGATCTTGCTCTGCCGCAAACTATCAACACCGGAGGTTAATTTTAACCGCAGTGTCGGTTCTTTGGCAGCGGCAACAAACTGTACCCGGTTCTTGTAATCCGGGTCGGAACACAATGCACTGATTGCTTCCAAATTCAGTTCTGTCAGCGTAAACTGCACCTCGCCGCCCTTTTGACGAATATCCTGAATGTGCGCTTTCCGGGCATTGGCACGCAGTAGCGCCACATCAATCAAATTCAGAACGCCCTTAGGCGGATCACCATAGCGGTCGATGATCTCATCCAGCAGATCATCTGCATCTTCCTGTTCCCGGATGGCGGCCATACGGCGATAAAGATCCATCCGTTCCTCTCCACGGCTGACATAATCCTTATCTACGTTAGCAGTGATGTTCAGGTCGGCTGTGCAGTTGATCTCCTTAGGTGCATCGCCACGTTCTTCCAAAACAGCTTCGTCCAGAAGCTTCAAATACATATCGTAGCCTACAGACATCATATGACCGGATTGTTCTGCGCCCAGCAAATTGCCGGCGCCACGAATTTCCAGGTCACGCATTGCAATCTTAAAGCCGGAACCGAATTCTGCAAAATCCCGGACAGCAGCCAAACGCTTTTCTGCAATTTCTGTCAGGGATTTGTCCGGACGGAAGGTAAAATAGGCATATGCATGCCTTGTAGAACGTCCCACACGCCCACGTAGCTGGTGCAGCTGTGACAAACCGAACCTGTCCGCGTTTTCAATAATCAAAGTGTTGGCATTGGGGATATCCAGACCGGTTTCAATAATGGTAGTACATACCAGTACCTGAATGTCGCCGTCAGCCATAGCGTGCATTACGTCACCCAAAGCATCTTCGCTCATTTTACCGTGGGCAACAGCTACAGAAAGACCCGGAATCCGCTTTTTCAGAGCAGATGCGCAGATATCAATGGTTTCCACTCGGTTGTGCAGATAGTATACTTGACCACCACGCTCAATTTCCCGGCGAATCGCATCATCCAAAATGGCATTGTTATGCTCCATCACAAAGGTCTGAACCGGATATCGGTCAGCAGGTGGCTCTTCAATGGTGGACATATCCCGGATGCCGGAAAGTGCCATATTGAGCGTTCTGGGGATGGGGGTCGCAGATAAAGTCAGTACGTCCACACCTTTGGAAATTTCTTTTAACCGTTCTTTGTGGCTGACCCCAAAACGCTGTTCTTCATCCACGATCAAAAGACCTAAGTCTTTGAATTTTACGGTCTTTTGCAGTAGCTTATGGGTACCGATTACAATATCTACCAAGCCGGTTTCCAGTTTCTGCAAGGTCTTTTTCTGCTGGGTAGGGGAGTGGAAACGGCTGAGTACACCAATGTTCACAGGGAAACCCCGGAACCGGGAAACGGCCGTATTATAGTGCTGCTGCGCCAGAACGGTGGTAGGAACTAAGATAGCAACTTGTTTGCCATCCATAACAGCTTTCATAACCGCCCGAAGTGCAACCTCCGTCTTTCCGAAACCTACGTCACCGCAAAGCAGTCTGTCCATAGGAATGGGAGATTCCATATCCGATTTGATTTCAGCGATGCACCGCAACTGGTCATCGGTTTCCGGATAGGGGAAATTGTCCTCAAATTCCTTTTGCCAGGGTGTGTCAGCACCAAACGCAAAGCCCTCCTGTCGTTTCCGGGCTGCATATAGCTGAATAAGCTCGCCTGCCATATCCTTGGCAGCTTTTCTTGCTTTTGTTTTGGTTTTTTGCCAGGCATCGGTGCCGATTTTATTCAGACGGACATTGCCGTCTTCGCCACCACCGCCAATATATTTGCTCACCATATCCAGCTGTGTAGCCGGAACAAATAGGGTGTCAGAACCTTGGTAAGCAATTTTTACATAATCCTTTACAGCACCGTCTACCCGGATCTGTTCCATAGCCATAAACCGGCCAATGCCGTAATTTTCGTGAACTACCAAATCCCCGGGGCTTAAGTCTGTAAAGGAGTTCAGCTTTTGTCGATTGGTGGCGGTTTTCTTCGCTTTTTTCCTTGGCGCAGACTTTGCAATCAGCTGCCCTTCTGTCATCACAGCCAACTTGCTGCTGGGATATTCCATACCAAAGGGAAGCGTTCCATCAGATAAGAGAATTTGTCCAGGCTGGGGCATGGTTGTCAGGGGTATGCATAAAAACGAAGAAAGTCCGCGCTCACCCAGCATTTCCTGTAATAGTTCTGCTCTACGACGAGAACCGCACAGAACCAAAGAGCCGAATTCCATTTTTTGATAGTGTGCAAGATCGGATGCAGCAGTGTCCAAATTGCCACCATAACCGGGTAGCTGTTTTGCAATCATGGGAAGCAACTGCTTAGGCGGACATTCCTCGGGATAAGAAGTTCCGGCAAAGGCATCCAGGTATACAACGGTGCGACCGGTAAGTCTGCTGCAAAAATCCTCCCATTGACATACGTAGTCACACAATTCACCGGCTACAAGACCGCCTTGTAACATACTGTCCAGTTGCAGCCCCATTTCCTCTGTTCGGGTACGGGCGGCTCTGTGGAGATTGTTTTGGTCGCAAAGTACCAAAATGGCATCCTCCGGAACATAATCCAAGGCTGTGGCCATTTCCGGATAAATCAGCGCCATATACCGGTCTGAAGCCGGATTGGAAAGATCATTTTCGTATTTATTTAAATCTTTCTCCAATGTGGATATCAGCGTTTCGTTTGGCGCTTTTCTGCGTCTTTGACGAGCAATCAGTCTTTCGAGGTCTTGACAAAGCCCCTTTAATCCCCCTGGGTGCAGACGAGGCTGTGTTTCGCCAACCGGCAAAACGATCAGTTCTTCTACATTTTCCGTGCGCCGCTGGGTATCCGGGTTGAAATATCCCATCGTGTCTAATTCATCACCGAAAAACTCGGCACGAACCGGCAAATCTGCAGCGGGGGAGTACACATCCAAAATACCGCCACGGACAGCAAATTGTCCGGGGCCTTCTACCATATCACATCGGCTGTAACCGGCACCGGTCAGTTTTTCCAGAATGCTGTCTATAGTGTATTCCTGACCGACTGTCAGCCGAAAAGCCGCTTGTACCAATACCTGGGGGGGAACAGTCCGCTGACTGAGTGCTTCCCAAGACATAATTTGTATCTGACAACTGTCGGTGGCCAATTCATAAAATTGCCGCAATCGTTTTTGCTCCCAACCTCTGGAAACAACAGCGGTATCATACAAGGTCAATTCACGGCTGGGCAAAATGGGTAGGGAAATCCCTAAAAAGGCATTTAATTCCTCTTGAAGCCGCTTGGCTGCCATATCGTCCTGACAGATGATAATGATTGGTTTTTTGCTATCTTGATGAAGAGCAGCAAGCAAGTGTGTTCGGTTGATTTGGCCAATACCGGTGACGGCAGCAGAATCCCCCTGCAAGACATTTTGCAGGAGTAATTTGTATTCCGGGATTGTCTGTAAAAATCCAAGCAATTTTTCCATAAGTCACCTCAGGAGGATTTTTTGTTCCACGTGCAAACGCGGAAAGGGGAGTTTTCCCCTTTCCGTGTTTTGTTTATCATATGCGGTTTATTTTGCGTTATACCGGTTGGCAGCTTCCATAACGCCTTTCTCAATCAGGCATAGGGCTGCATCAGCTGCATTTTCCAAGGCTGGCTTCAGTGCCTTTTCTTCCAATGCGGTAAAAGTCGATAAAACCCAATCAGCCAGGTCTTGCTCCGGATGGGGTTTTGCGCCCACACCCACCTTTACCCGGGGGAAATCCTGAGAACCCAACTCGGATATAATCGATTTGATTCCGTTATGACCGCCGGCTGAGCCGTTGGAACGAACTCTCAGCCGACCGGGTGCCAGAGAAATGTCATCAAAGATCACGATAATTCTCTGGGGCGGAATTTGAAAATAGGCAGACATTTGCAGCACAGAGCGTCCGGACAAATTCATATAAGTCAGCGGCTTCAAAAGATAGATCTTTCGTCCGGCTACAACAGCCTGTCCATAAAGTCCTTGAAATTTGGCCTTGTCCAGCTTGCAGCCCAACTTGTCGGCAAGAATATCCAAAACACGAAAACCGCAGTTGTGACGGGTTCGTTCATATTCTTTGCCGGGGTTACCCAAACCAACGATCAGCCAACTCTCTTGCTTTTTACCGAACACAGCTTAGAACAGGTCAGCGATGGAGGTACCACCGTGAATATGTGCGATTGCACGGGCGAAAATGGGAGCCACGTCCAGTTGCTTGATCTTAGCGCTGGAGCAGTTTTCGGGCAGTGCGATGGTGTTGTGTACAACAAGCTCCTTGATAGCGCTGGCGTCAATACGGTCAAAAGCAGGACCGGAAAGGACACCGTGGGTAGCGCAGGCATAAACTTCCTTAGCGCCGCCGACTTCTACCAGCGCGTTTGCTGCATTACACAGGGAGCCGGCAGTATCGACCATATCATCATACATAATGCAGGTCTTACCCTTAACATCACCGATGACGTTCATAACTTCGCATTCGTTTGCCTTCTGACGGCGCTTGTCTACGATCGCCAGACCCATATGCACCTTAGCAGCAAATGCACGGGCACGGGCAACAGAACCAACGTCAGGGGAAACGACGACAAAATCATCGTGATTGAACTTGTCCTCGGGGAACTTGTCCAAATAATATTTTACGAAAGTGGGGTTACCCAGCAGGTGGTCAACAGGGATATCAAAGAAGCCCTGAATCTGAGCTGCGTGCAGATCCATAGTCAGCACACGGTCAGCACCGGCTGCGGTCAGCATATTGGCGACCAGCTTTGCAGAGATGGGGTCACGGCTCTTTGCTTTACGATCCTGACGAGCGTAGCCAAAGTAGGGAATGACGGCAGTGATGCGGCCGGCAGAGGCGCGGCGGCAAGCGTCAATCATGACCAACAGCTCCATCAGGTGGTTGTTGACAGGCTTGCTGGTGGAGTTGATCAAAAACACATCAGCGCCACGAACGGTCTCGTTCAGGGATACAGACACTTCGCCGTCAGCGAAGGTTTTTACCTCACCGTTTCCAATACACAGACCCAACTCCTTACAGACGGTCTGGGCAAAGGCAGGGTTGGAATTGCCACAGAAAATTTTGATGTTATCACCGTATGCTATCATCTCTGGAAATACCTCACTTTTTCCTTCTATTTTACCTGTATGCACACAACAGGCGATTCTAGCTATATTATAGCACTACTTATACCATAATTGCAACCCACTTCAGGGAGAAATACCGACGAAATTTTCATATTTTTTTGCAGAATATTTCGGCAAACCGACGACTAGCGTATTATCAACAGCAGAACCACTCCGTGTATCAGCAAAAAAAGCGGTAAAAGCACCTTGAATTTCCAGTGCTTTGTCTTGTGGTGTGCCAAATACATACCCATTAGACTCCCCAAACTTCCCCCACAAAAGGCCACACCCAGCAATATTCGCTCCGGAATGCGCCATAAATTCTTTTTTGCTTTCTGCTTATCCATATGCATAAGCAGAAAACCGGATGCATTGATTAGTAGCAGGTAAATAAGTAGCAGCTTCATAGAAGTCCTTTCAGGAGGGGTCAATTTGAAAAAATTATGTTGTGTGTTATTGTTAACGTTGTTGCTTTCCGGGTGTGCCGGAGAAAAAACGCTGGAGACTGTCATGGATGTTTATGATACGCAGGTTATGGCACAAATGAAACAGGTACTTATCACCTTGCCACCGGATGCTGCAACAGAAACCCTGGATAATGGGGAAAATGAAAGAATTTATCTATGCGATGGATATACCATAACGGTGCAGACATTACCCGGGGGCGATATGGAAAAAACCTTCCGGGAATTGACCGGTTTTTCCAAGGAGCAGTTAACGGTTATACAAAGACAGGACACAGATTGGAAACGCTATGATTGCGTATGGTCAGCAGCAGGAGAGGGGGAAGATCTGGTTGCTCGGGGAACCGTACTGGATGACGGCAGTTTCCACTATGCGGTGACTGTATCCGCTCCCTTTTCTGTCGCAGGAGATTTGGCACAAACCTGGCAGAATATATTATCTTCGGTTAGTTTGCGTACTGATTAAGCGCTTCCTGACATAAGGCTTTGCAAGCCTCGATCACAGATTGGGGGTAGAGAATTTTTGCTTTACTGCCAAAGCCGATCACCCAACTTAAAAACATAGGGGAAACAGCAACGGGTACGGTGAAATTAAAGAAATCTTCACCATCGGGAATCAGCATTGTATCTTTTCCAAAACGATCTACTACAACATTGATCAGACTTTTGTGAAACTTCATTTTTACATCTACAGTATCACCGGAGTACATTTGGAAAAGCTTACTTGCGTGATTGTTTAATTCTTTACCTGTCAGCTCCGGACAGGGAATACGCGCCTCATCCATCAGACGGATATCGGTCATTCTGTCTACGCGGTAGGATGTAACACCGTGGCGGGTCGAAAAAGCAAGTAAATAGCAGTTTTCATTATCCTGGCAAAGCCCGTAGGGGCTTGCCAGGTATTCTTTTTCCCGATAACGGCGCTGACCGCCCAGATCCCAGTCGAAATACCGGAAAGAAATCTGTTTGTTCTGCGTGATGGCTTCCTGAATACTGTCCACATTATAGTAGATCGTTTCATTCATACTTTTAACCCGGCCGGACACGAGAACATTACGGCACATCAGCTTTGCATCGTGTTCGTTGCACTGCTGACACAGCTTACTGATCAGCTCTTTGGACTTTTTCTCTGTCAGATACCGGCTGGATTGCACAGCATCGATCAAAAGCTTCAATTCTGGAAGCTCAAAATTTCGTGTCGCGATGTAATAGCCGCCGTTTTTTCCGGGCAGGGAGATAATATCCACACCGTAATCCTGCAAAGCCGCAATGTCAGAATACACAGTCTTTCTTTCACAAGCAATGTTATGCTCCCGGTCCAGCATCTCGATCAGTTCGCCTGCACGGACAGGATGATCCTCCCGGGAATTTCGCTCCAGGTAGTCTAAAATATAGAAGATTTTCAGCTTCTGATTGTCTGATTTTGGCATAAACAAATACCTCCTGAGAAATATATACTAATGATACCATATTTTGGACAGAAAGGGAATTGGAAAATTTGCTTTTTTTGCAAAAACGTGATATGATACCTATCAGTAAGGAGGTAGGGACTATGCTTTATTTAGGATGTCATTTATCCGCCAGTGGCGGTAATTTGCAAATGGTAAAAACAGCCCAGTCCATTGGTGCCAATACTTTTGCGTTTTTTACCCGGAATCCCCGGGGCAGTCAGGCAAAAAAAGAAGACCCGGCGGACTGCGAGCAGGCTGTCAAAGCCTTGAAAGAGGCTAGCTTTGGCCCGTTGGTTGCCCACGGTGCATACACAATGAATTTGTGTACAGCCCAGGAAGATGCCCGGGAATTTGCTTGTAGTGTGATCTGTGATGACTTGCGCCGTATGGCAGCACTTCCCGGTAACTACTATAACTTTCATCCCGGTAGTCACGTGGGGCAGGGAATGGATACCGGCATTTCCCAAATTGTCGATGCTTTGAAAAAGGCAATGGCACCCGACTACCCTGTTACAGTGCTTTTGGAAACCATGGCCGGTAAGGGTAGCGAAGTTGGCGGCAAATTTGAGGAATTAAAGGCAATTATCGATGGTGTAGGCCGGGATGACTTGGGTGTCTGCCTGGATACCTGCCACGTTCACGATGGTGGCTATGATATTGTTAATGATTTGGATGGTGTTCTTGCAGAGTTTGACCGTGTGGTTGGTCTTTCTAAATTGAAAGCACTGCACGTCAACGATTCCAAAAATCCCTTTGGCAGCCATAAGGATCGCCATGAGCTTTTGGGACAGGGTAATTTGGGACTTTCTGCTTTTGCTAAGGTGATCAATCATCCGTATCTGAAAACCTTGCCGATGATTTTGGAAACACCCAATGAACTCCCCGGCTACGCAGAAGAAATAGCCTTGCTTCGCTCTTTGGAAGCTTAAAAAGAAACGATGATACAAAGGAGGTGACACGTTGGATTTTGTTTCGGGTTTATTTTATGCAGAGCCTGCCTATATTCGGGTCTTTACCGCCTGTCTGCGGTATTTAGCACCAATTCTGGTGTTGGTTTTGCTGTTTCGGTGTATGAAGCCTTTGCTGACCTTCCGCAAAGAACCGGAGATCTGGGCCTGGCTGTGTTTGGCAGACGGACGAAAAATGCCGGTTACCCATTGGGAAAATGTGATTGGTAGAAGCAAACGCAGTGATATTGTTGTAAATTTTCCAACCGTGTCACGCAGCCATGCAGTTTTAACGCGTTATGATGACGGAAGCTGGTCAATTGCGGATGCCGATTCCAAAGACGGTGTTTTTGTCAATAAAAAACGTATCCGTATTCGTGCGCTGCAGCCGGAGGATGTGATTTCAATTGGCGGTGTGGAAATGGTGTTGCAGCCGATTTCCCGTCGTCAGGAAAAGCACTTGGCGCAGCTTCGTACCAAGGCTTCTACGATCTTTTCCAGTTTTTCAAACTTATTTCTTTTAACAGCATTTCAAATTCTCTGCGCTGTTGGTTTTTTATTGGGCGGCGGTGGAGAAAATGCGGTGGATATTCTCATTGGTTTTGGCGGAATTATGGCCTGCCAATGGGCGCTTTTGCTGTTTTATGTTTGTATTCGCCGAACCTCTTTTGAGGTTGAAACCATTGCGTTTTTCCTTTGTACAATGGGGATGGCGGTGATCGCCACCATCGACCCGGCAGAAAGCCTGAAGCAGCTGATTGCCCTGGTGTTGGGCATTGTGCTGTTTTTGGTTGTCGGCTGGTCCTTGCGTGACCTGGAGCGAGCCAAGAAATTCCGTTATATTGCGGCTGTGGCCGGTATTGGTTTTTTGCTGATTACCCTTGTTTTTGGCAAAGAATATTATGGTGCGAAAAACTGGTTGGTCATTGGTTCTTTTTCCATTCAGCCCTCTGAACTGAGTAAGGTCTGCTTTGTCTATGTGGGCGCATCTGCTATGGACAGGATTATGACGAAGCGAAATTTGTTTGCCTTTATTGTGTATTCTATTTTAATATGTGGCTGCTTAGCCCTGATGAACGATTTTGGTACAGCGCTGATTTTCTTCTGCGCCTTTTTGGTCATTGCCTATATGCGTTCCGGCAGCGTTGGAACAATTGCCCTTGCTTGTACGGCCTTGGGATTTGCTGGTGTTGTGGCGCTGAAGATCGCGCCACACGCTTTACGTCGTTTTGCCACCTGGCGGCATATTTGGGAGGCACCTCTGGAGGGTGGCTACCAGCAAACCCGTTCGCTGATGTGTATGGCTGCCGGAGGGCTTTTGGGTCTTGGTGCAGGCAGAGGATGGATGAAACACGTATTTGCAGCGGATTCCGATGTGGCAGTAGCCACTGTCTGCGAAGAGTGGGGCCTAATTCTTGTGGTTCTGCTTGTATTGTCCGTGGTGGCGCTAGCGGTATTTTCTGTCCGTTCTGCCTCTGTGGGCCGCAGCAGTTTCTATACCATCGGTGCTTGTACCGCGTCTTGCATTATGCTTGTACAGGTCATTCTCAATGCTTTGGGGACAGTGGATGTGTTGCCTCTGACCGGTGTTACCTTTCCGTTCTTGTCTAACGGTGGCTCCAGTATGCTTTGCTCTTGGGGATTGCTTGCATTTATTAAGGCAGCAGATACCCGGCAAAATGCCAGCTTTGCTGTCCGTTTAGCGAAAAAAGGAGGTGCCGAGGATGAATAGAATTGCATTGCGTTCCGGCATCGCTTTTCTGCTGATTTTAATCTTGTTGGCAGGACTTGGATTTTTTGTATTTGAATATGTGACTCAGGCAGATCGTTGGGTGGTCTTTCCCGGATCTCCCCACGTGTATAACGGTGGCAACATCGGCTGTGGTGTGATTACAGACCGGGACGGCGCTGTACTCTTGGACTTGAGCGACGGTCGCACCTATGCGCAGGCAGAAGAAGTTCGTCGTTCGACCGTGCATTGGCTGGGTGACAGAAAGGGTAGTATCTCCGCGCCGGCCCTTTCCTATTATGCTGCGGAGCTGACCGGTTTTGATATTGTTCACGGAGTTTATTCCTACGGTCAAGCCGGTGGCACAGCCAAACTGACCCTTTCTTCACAAGTGCAGGAAGTTGCCCTGAAGGCTATGGGAGATTATAAGGGAACGTTGGGTGTTTACAATTATAAAACAGGCGAAATCCTCTGCGCCGTGACAACACCTACCTTGGATCCGGATAATCTGCCGGATCTGGAAAAAGATACTTCCGGACAATATGAGGGTGTGTATGTCAACCGCTTTACCCAAGCTACCTACATTCCCGGTTCGATCTTTAAGATCGTGACCTTAGCGGCGGCTTTGGAATCGATCCCGGATATTATGCAGCAAACCTTTGTTTGCAGGGGTGTTTATGAGATCGGCAGTGATAAGGTTACCTGCGAGGATAAGCATTATTCACAGGATGTGAAGATGGCATTCCGAAATTCCTGTAACTGTGCATTTGCCCAGATTGCACACCAACTGGGAGAGGAAACCTTAAGCCGATATGTGGAACAATTTGGTGTGACTCAAAGTGTTTCTTTTGATGGAATTACCACAACAAAAGGCAAGTTTGATATTGCAGGTGCATCGCAGTACAGCATCGCCTGGAGTGGTGTGGGTCAGCATACCGACCTGATCAATCCTTGCAGTTTTATGGCATTTGTTGGCGCAATTGCTGCTGATGGAAAGGGTGTTGCTCCTCATTTGGTGTCCCAAATTACCTCTGATGGAATAACCAGCTATTGGGGGCAAACAAATAAACAGTCCCGGATCATGTCGGTTTCCACTGCAGAAACCTTGCAGGAGCTGATGGGCTTTAATGTTTCAGATAAATATGGAAGCAAAAATTTTCCGGGTCTGACCGTTTGTGCCAAAACCGGCACAGCGGAAGTTGGCGGCGGAAAGAAGCCCAACGCAATGTTAGCCGGATTTGTTGCAGACGAAGAATACCCCCTGGCCTTTATCGTGGCGGTGGAGGATGCCGGCTATGGCAGGGAGATTTGTATTCCAATTGTTTCTGAAGTTCTTCAGTCTTGCAAATTAATGATAGATGGTGCATAAACAAGCACAAAAGCATATCTTGACGGTTAAATGTCAAACACCCCTTGCATACACTGGATGCAGGGGGTGTTTTTGTATGTACCGACCCAATTGTCTTTGGGGATGGATTCTAATGGCATTTGGTGCAGGCATTTTGCTTGGACTCTGGCTGAAGGGTGGTTTTTTTGCGCATTGCTTTGCAATCAGTATCATAGTTTGCGGCTGTGGTGTATGGAAAAAAAGATAGGCATAAACTTGTCCTGCTGGACATATTCTTTGGTAGCAAAGGAGTGACAGTTATGGAAATTCAGTTTCAAAAATCGGTTTTTCCCTGCCTGAAAACTGTATGCAGGCAGTATCTTACGCAAGAGCAGACCCAGGAGCTTCGTATTCCGGAAGGCATGCCGGATATTGGCACGGTCCTTACAGCCTGGGGACAAATCATTATTCGAGGTAAGGAGTGGCACACAAGTACTGCCGGCGTTACTGGTGGAATTATGGTCTGGATACTGTACTTGCCAGAGGATGGCTCAGCTGTGCAGCAGCTGGAAAGCTGGTTGCCCTTTCAGCAGTCCTGGGATTTCCCGGAAACAAGTCGCGAGGGGAATTTGCACGTGATTCCAATGCTGCGCAGTGTGGACGCAAGAACATTATCTGCCCGGAAAATTATGGTACGAGCTTCTGTAGGGCTGCTGGGACAGTCTACTGTTCCGGAAGAATTGGAGCTTTGCGCACCGGAGCAACTTCCAGAGGATATTCAGGTGTTGAAAAAGACGTATCCACTGTGTTTGCCGGTGGAGGCCGGGGAAAAAACGTTCCGGATTGAGGAAATGCTCAGTATGCAAAATACGTATACACCTGTGGAGAAAATCCTCAGATATTACCTGACGCCCAGCCTTTCTGAGATGAAAGTGGTTGCAGATAAGCTTGTGATTCGCGGGATTGCCGGACTGAGTGTTTTGTACTGTGGAACAGACGGTCAATTGCATACCTGGGAATTTGATTTGCCTTTTTCCCAGTACACCCAGTTAAACCGTGACTATGCGCAGGATGCAAAGGCAGATGTGTATTTCGTGGTAACTTCTTTGGAAGTGGAGCCAGGGGAAGAGAATTGCCTTAGTATTAAGATCGGGTTGACCGGCCAGTATACGCTATATGAAACCTCTGTTGCAGAGGTGACGCAGGACGCATACTCCCTCACACGATCGTTACTGCCGGAATGGGGAAGTGTGGAAATACCGGCGATTTTGGACAGTTGTACAGATATGGTCACAGCCCAGCAGGACCTGCAAGCGGATATGATGCGGATCTTGGATGTAACCTTCTATCCGGAAAATCCGTCAGCCCATCGGCAAGGCGATACGGTGCATATGACACTTAGTGGAATGTTCCAGGTGTTAGGCCAATCTCCTGATGGGGAATTGCAAACAGCCACGGTACGTTGGGAGAGTGCAAAAGCTGTTGCTGCAGATGAAAATGTGGATATGGAAATGATGGTGTTGCCGGTGGGGAGATCTACCGGGAACTGTGGCGCCGGAGATGTAAGTTTGTCGACACAAATTCAACTGCAGACCAATACGGTATTTGCGCAGAAAATGGCATATCTGACAGCTCTGGAAGCAGGGGAGGACACTACACCGGATCCTCATCGACCCAGTCTTATTCTGCGTCGTGCAGGTAAGGATGGCCTATGGCAGATCGCGAAAACCACCGGATCTACCGTCGCAGAAATTCAAAGAGCCAATAATTTGCAGGCAGAACCGGATGCAGACCAAATGCTTCTGATTCCTGTTCGTTAAAAACTGGACCGCCGCTGCGTGATATACGCAGCGGCGGTTTATTGGCGGTTGTCGCATTCGGGGAGAATGACCGCCTGTTACTAAAATAATGCCTTGTTTTTGAAGATACAAGGAAATTCTGTCGAAGAGATTATTTTTACTTGGCAATTGGAGATTAAAGTGTTATAATATATCCTGTTAAAATATATTGAGAAGGTGTTCTTATGACAAAAATCGATATTTTTTCCGGCTTTTTAGGAGCAGGCAAAACCACATTAATCAAAAAAATGATCCGTGAAAGTTATGCCGGTCAAAAGCTGGTGCTGATTGAAAATGAATTTGGCGAGATCGGTATTGACGGAGGCTTTTTAAAAGAGGCCGGTGTCAATATTACGGAAATGAATTCCGGCTGTATTTGCTGCAGCCTGGTTGGTGATTTTGGCAAGGCATTGACCCAGGTGATTTCAGAATATCATCCTGACCGTGTGTTGATCGAGCCGTCCGGAGTTGGTAAGCTGTCAGATGTGATCGCGGCTGTGGACAAGGTCACAACCGAGGATGTCAGCCTGGGCTATAAAGTAGCCGTCGTGGATGCCGGTAAAGTCAAAATTTATATGAAGAACTTTGGCGAGTTCTATAATAACCAGATCGAAACCGCATCTACGATTATTTTATCCAGAACCGGAAATATTTCCCAGGAAAAGCTGGATAAGGCTGTAGAAATGCTTCGGGAGCATAACGAAACAGCAACGATCATCACAACCCCCTGGGAAGAATTGTCCGGGGAGCAGATTTTGAAAGCCCTGGAGGGAAAAGCAACGCTGGAGGCAGCTATGGCTGAGCTGGAACAGGAGCATCGTCATCACCATGATGGACATTGCTGCTGCGGTCATGACCACCACGAGCACCATCATCACGACGAGGAACATTGCAGCTGTGGACATGACCATCACGACCATCATCACCACCACGCAGACGAGGTCTTTACCTCCTGGGGTGTGGAGACAGCCCGTAAATTCTCTCTGGAAGAAATTGAGAATGCACTGCGGAAGCTTGACTCCCGAGAATACGGCTTTGTCCTTCGTGCGAAAGGCATTGTTGCAGATAAAGACGGTGGATGGATCCACTTTGATTACGTCCCCGGAGAGAGCAACGTGCGTAAGGGCTGCGCGGAGATTATCGGCAAGCTTTGCGTGATTGGATCTGATTTGGATGAACACGATATTGCAGAATTGTTTGGAGTGTAATTATGACGCAAATTCCCGTATATGCCTTTACCGGATTTTTAGATTCCGGTAAAACGAAATTCATTCAGGAAACCTTGGAAGATCCCAGATTTAATGCCGGAGAACGGACATTGCTTCTGGTGTTTGAAGAGGGTGAAGAAGAATATGATTTCTCTACCTATCCTGCACAAAATGTATTCCTGGAGGTTCTGGATCAGCAGAAGGTAACAGCGAAGGAATTGCAGGCTTTGGCCAAGAAATATCGGGCTCAGCGTGTTGTTGCGGAACTAAACGGAATGCAGCTGGTCGGTGATCTGTACAGCCGTTTCCCTGAGGAATGGGTTGTGGCGCAGGAAGTGATGTTTGCAGATGCAACGACCTTTGAAACCTACAATGCCAATATGCGTAATCTTGTTATGGACAAGCTGGTTGGTGGTCAGATGGTGGTATTTAACCGCCTGCAACCGGGCGCTGACACGATGGTGCTGCATAAGCTTGTCCGTGCAGCGAACCGCCGTATGGATATTTTGTATGATTATCTGGACGGCACTACAGCTTTTGATGAAATCGAAGACCCGTTGCCATTTGATGTCAATGCGCCTGTTATTGACATTAAGGATGCAGATTATGCCCTATGGTATCGGGATGTGACAGAGGAAGCTGCAAAATACGACGGAAAGACCGTTCGTTTTAAGGGGCAGGTTGCCCTTCTTCGTCGTACAAAGGAAAATATGTTTGCACCCGGTCGGTTTGTGATGACCTGCTGTGAAGACGATATTCAGTTTTGTGGGATACCCTGTAGCTATCCGGAGGCTTCCAAATTGGAGCCACGTTCCTGGGTAATGGTTACTGCAAAAATCAAGGCGGAAAAACATCCCCTGTACAAAGGGGAAATCGGCCCCGTGCTTTACGCAGAAAAGATTGAAGTCGGGGTTCCGGCGGCAAGTCCCGATGTGGCAACATTTTAAATGAAAGGATGACGGCCTATGTATCAGCCTTTGGCGGACCTGTTACGTCCGCAGACTCTGGACGAAGTATATGGACAAGAACATATTTTAGGCGAAGGCGGTATTTTACGTCGTCTGGTTGCTTCCGGCAATATTCCGAATATGATTTTTTATGGCCCCAGTGGTACCGGAAAGACCACGGTTGCCAACATCATTGCCAAGCAGACCAACCGCACCTTATATCAGCTCAATGCCACCACGGCATCTACTGCGGATATTAAAAATATTGTTGCGCAATTAGATACCTTTATGGCGCCAAATGGTGTGCTGTTGTACTTGGACGAAATTCAGTCTTTTAATAAAAAGCAGCAGCAATCGCTGCTTGAGTACATTGAAAACGGTAAGATTACCTTGATTGCATCCACTACAGAAAACCCTTATTTCTATGTATTTAATGCAATTTTAAGCCGTTCTACGGTGTTTGAGTTTAAGCAGATCACATCCTCTGCAGCACTGCAGGCAGTGAAACGTGCTGTAAGCTATTTGGAAAAGCGAAGTAACCTAAAAGCTGATGCAGAAGCAGGAGCTTTGGAGTACATTGCCGGGGCTTGTGGCGGCGATCTGCGCAAAGCTATGAATGCTGTTGAAGTTTTGTTTTCAGCTTCGACAGTGACGGGCAACACAATTCACCTGACCTTAGAAGATGCCAAGACTGTCACACAAAAAAGTGCGTTGCGTGCAGATCGGGACGGAGACAATTATTATGATCTTCTGTCAGCGTTGCAGAAAAGCATCCGCGGATCAGATCCGGATGCAGCTGTGCATTATCTGGCGCGTCTTTTGGAAGCCGGTCAAATGCAATCTGCTTGCCGCCGACTCATGGTAGTTGCAGCAGAAGACATTGGTCTTGCTTATCCTATGATTATTCCCATCGTCAATGCTTGTGTGGATATGGCGCTGAAAACCGGCATGCCGGAAGCTCGGATACCTTTGGGTGATGCTGCGGTGTTGATGGCTACTTCGCCAAAATCCAACACAGGCCATATCGCCTTGGATATGGCCCTTGAAGATGTTCGAAAAGGCAAGGGGGGAGATTTCCCCAGACATTTGCAGAATATGCATGTTGACACTTATACTCAGGAACGGGAGCAGGGCTATCAATATCCCCATAACTACCCCAATAGCTGGGTGGCACAGCAATATTTGCCGGATGAACTGGTCGGTTCGCATTACTATAGCTATGGCAATAATAAGTTGGAACAGGCCGCAAAGCAGTATTGGGATGCAATAAAGGGGGAAAGGTAATGGACGTACAGCTCAATGACATTTTGCTGATGAAAAAGGCACACCCTTGCGGAGAGAAACGCTGGCGAGTGTTACGTACCGGTGCAGACTTTCGCCTCAAGTGCCTGGGCTGCGGTCATGAGATTATGGTGCCCCGATTTAAGGCGGAAAAGAACATTCGAAAAATCGAAAGAGAAACCTCGACAGAAACAAACGGCAGCTGAGAAAATCAGCTGCCGCTTTTTTTGCTTTTCGTGGCTGCATGGGAAAATCAACGTGGTCTAGCGCCGATTCCTGGTCAGATTCCCAGGCGATGCTTTGACGGAATTTTTTAATTGGGGCAGGTATACTGTTCATACATTTACGGAAGGGGGCAACGTTATGACAGTATATCTGAATATGGTGATACTTCTGAATTTTCTTGTGGATTATTTGCTTCTGCTTGGGACAAACCGACTTACCGGTTATCCATCCGGGTGGGGTAAGACTGCCTTGGGGGCTTTGGTTGGAAGTCTATATGCCGGTGCATGTATGCTGCCGGGCTTTGCTTTTTTGGGGAACTTCTTCTGGCGAATTCTTTTTCTATTGTTGGTGGGGATTATCAGTTTTGGCTTTTCTGGAAGTGGTCTGCGAAGAACAGCCGTATTTCTTCTTTTGTGTATGGCTCTGGGCGGACTTGCAATGGCTATGGGAAACAGGAATAGCAAAAACCTTCTGGCTGCAGCGCTACTGCTTTTTCTGGTTTGCGCCTTCGGATTCCGGACAAAACTGGGGGCTGTCAACTATGTTCCGGTAGAACTGCAATATGGGAAAACCCATATTCGCTTAACAGCCTTGTGCGATACAGGAAACAGCTTGCGTGACCCGCTTACCGGAAGACCGGTATTGGTGGTTTGCGGTGAAATAGCCAATCGTCTTACAGGACTGACAAAGCAACAACTGTTAGCGCCACTGGAAACCATAAGTTGTGGCGCTTACCCAGGGCTACAGTTGATACCCTACAGCTCTGTTGGACAACCGGGCGGTTTGTTATTGGCTATAAAGATTCCGCAGGTAAAAATCGGTAAGTGGCAAGGAAGTTCGCTGGTTGCTTTTGCACCGGAGCAATTCAGCGCAGAAGGTGGCTATCAAGCATTAACAGGAGGTATGGCATGTTGAAGATCATATGGAAAATCTTGTGGAAAATCGGTATTTTTGCACAGCGTGAAATACACTATATTGGCGGCAGTGATGTTTTGCCGGCACCCTTAAAAGGAGATCAGGAAAAGTTGGCACTTATCCAACTGGAGCAGGGGGACGAAGATGCAAAACGATTACTGATTGAGCGCAATTTGCGCCTTGTGGTGTTTATTTCCCGACGTTTTGAAAACACCGGTGTGAATCTGGAAGACTTGATCTCTATTGGCACAATAGGATTAATTAAGGCAGTGAGCACATATCGGATGGATAAGAATATAAAATTGGCCACATATGCATCCCGCTGTATCGAAAATGAGATTCTGATGCATGTTCGAAAAATATCCAATCAAAAAACAGAAGTATCCTTAGACGAACCAATCAATATGGACTATGATGGCAATGAACTACTATTGTCAGACATTTTAGGAACAGAAGAAGATATGATCGAACGCCCAATGGAGGATGAGGTGGACCTTGTGCTGCTTCGCCGGGCTGTTAAGGAACTTCCGGAGAGGGAACGAAGGATCGTTCTTATGCGTTTTGGGCTGGAGGGACATCCGGAACTGACCCAAAAAGATGTGGCGCAAATGATGGGAATATCTCAGTCTTATATTTCTCGCTTGGAAAAGCGGATTATGCTGAAGCTTAGAAAAGAAATTTTACGCCAAACCAGCTGTGTGTAAAAAATTATATCGACTACTTGAAATTTCTTTACAACTTTGCTATAATCGATATATAAAAATATCGATATGCTGCGCAGAAAGGAAAACAAATATGGAACGTAAGGAAATTTCAAAAGCAGTATTAAAGCGTTTGCCTGGTTATTTAGCGTATCTTAAAAGTCTTCCTGAGGATGCATCCCCGTATATGTCTGCAACGACTTTGGCCAATGCCCTTGGTATGGGCGAAGTACTGGTGCGTAAAGACTTGGCTATGGTATCCACTGGTGGTCGTCCTAAAATTGGTTATATGCGGGAAGGTTTGATCGAGGATATCAGCCAGTTTCTGGGGTATGACAATACTACGGATGCTGTCCTGGTAGGTGCAGGTAAACTGGGACAGGCACTTTTGGGGTATAGCGGCTTCGGCGCATATGGCCTGAATATCTTGGCTGCATTTGATGTCGATGCAATTAAGGAAGCTCCGGAGGGCAAGCATATTTACCCGATGGAAATGCTTGAGAATTTCTGCGAAACCCATAAGGTGCTGATGGGTATTATCACAGTTCCTGCGGAATTTGCCCAGCAGGTGTGTGATCAGATGATCGCCTGTGGTATTAAGGCAATTTGGAATTTTGCCCCTGTCCATTTGGATGTCCCCAATAACATCCTTGTGCAGAACGAGAACATGGCAACCTCCCTGGCTGTTCTTTCTATGCACCTTCAAGCGCAAATCAAAGACAAGAAATAAAAAATCCCCCGAAATCCATTTGATTTCGGGGGATTATATTAGGCGGGTTTGAAGCTGTCCTTTAAGCTGACACTTCTGTTAAATACCAAATGTTCGGAGGTGCAATCCTTGCTGTCCGGGCAGAAGTAGCCCAAACGCATAAACTGATAAGAGGCCGGGGCCTTTGCATCTTTTAGGCTTGCTTCTACCTTACAACCGGTGAGTACTTCCAAAGAGTTGGGGTTCAGGCAGGCCAGGAAATCCTTGTCGGCAGCATCCGGATTTTCATCGTCAAAGAGGTTGCTATACTGACGAACCTCAGCATCCACACAGGTCTCAGCATCTACCCAGTGAATGGTTGCGCCCTTGATCTTTCGACCGTCGGCAGGGTCACCACCCTTGGAGTCGGGATCATAAGTGGCGAGGACTTCAACAACATTTCCGTCTTCGTCCTTAACAAAACCGGTACACTGGATGACATATGCACCCTTCAGACGGCATTCCGGTCCTTCCGGGTACAGACGCTTGAACTTGGGAACAGGCTCAGTCAGGAAGTCATCTGCTTCAATCCACAAGTTCCGGGAGAAGGTGACCTGGCGGGTGCCGGCTTCCGGATCGTTGGGATTATTTTCTACTGTAAAGGTCTCACTTTGTCCCTCGGGGTAGTTGGTGATGGTCAGCTTTACAGGCTTCAGAACAGCCATAACACGCTGCGCTGTTTCGTTTAAGTCTTCCCGGAGGCAGTACTCCAGGAACGCATATTCAATAGTGTTGGGAGATTTTGCAACACCAACGCGATCGCAGAAATTGCGGATGGATTTCGGTGTATAGCCACGGCGGCGCAGACCGCACAGAGTAGGCATACGGGGATCGTCCCAACCGGAAACGTAACCGTTTTCCACCAGCGCACGCAGCTTACGCTTACTAAGCACCGTGTGGTCAATGCCCAGTCGTGCAAACTCAATCTGACGGGGATGATGGGGAACGGACACATTTTCCACAACCCAGTTATAAAGGGGTCTGTGGTTTTCAAACTCCAAAGAACACAGGGAGTGTGTAATGCCTTCCAAAGCATCCTGAATGGGATGTGCAAAGTCGTACATCGGATAGATGCACCACTTGTCACCCTGCCGGTGATGATGCATATGACGGATACGGTAGATCACCGGGTCGCGCATATTGAAGTTGCCGGATGCCAGATCAATTTTGGCACGGAGGGTGTATTTGTTGTCTTCAAATTCGCCGGCACGCATACGGGCAAACAGATCCAGGCTTTCATCAATAGGTCTGTCCCGATAAGGGGAGGTGGCAGGCGTGTTCAGATCGCCACGCATTTCCTTTGCCTGTTCCGGAGTCAGCTCGCAAACGTAGGCTAAGCCTTTCTTGATCAGTTCAACAGCGAATTCATAGTCTTTTTCAAAGTAATCAGAGCCGTAGTAGAAACGGTCTTCCCAATCAAAGCCCAACCAGCGGATATCTTCCTGGATCGCTTCTACAAACTCCACGTCTTCTTTCGTGGGGTTGGTGTCATCCATGCGCAGATTGCACATGCCGCCAAACTTCTCGGCAGTACCAAAGTCAATGATCAAAGCCTTACAGTGGCCGATATGCAGATAGCCGTTGGGTTCCGGGGGGAAACGGGTATGCACAGTCTGACCGGCAAATCGTCCGCCCTCAGCGATGTCTTCTTCGATAAAGGCGTGGATGAAGTTTTTGCTCTCGGTAATTTCAGCCATATATTTTCGTCCTCTCTAAACGGAAAATTTGGAAATATTATAACCGATATTTAATGGTTTTGCAACTGAAAAACTGGAATCTTCCCAAGAAAATTGCAACCTTGGAAATGTTAGTCAATTTTATGAAAACATTTTTGGGAAATTTAGAAATTTTAGTTGTCAATTTGAAAGATTTATTATAAAATAAGGAAAGCAGAAGAGAGGAGTTGTTTTCATGCCTGAAATCAAATATAAACGAATCTTATTAAAAATCAGCGGCGAGGCCTTGGCTGGTGAAGCCCACAGAGGTTTGGACTTTGCTGTTATCAATTCTGTGTGTGAAGTGATTGCCAAATGTGTTAAGCAAGGTGTGCAGATCGGTCTTGTGACCGGTGGCGGCAACTTCTGGCGCGGAGTGAAAGACGGTGCAGATAAGATGCAGCGTTCCCACGGCGATGCGATGGGTATGCTGGCTACAGTGATGAATTCCATTGCAGTTGCGGATGCTCTGGAAAAACACGGTGTTGATGCCCGCGTACTTAGCGCAGTGGAAATGAACAAATTCTGTGAATACTTTACCCGTGATACGGCTGACCGTTATTTGAATGAAGGAAAGGTCGTTATCTTTGCTGCCGGTACCGGCAATCCTTATTTCTCCACAGATACCGGTGCTGTGCTTCGCGGTGTGGAGATCGAAGCCGATGCAATCTTGATGGCAAAGAATGTCGATGGTATTTATTCTGCCGACCCCAACGTAGACCCCACGGCAGTGAAGTTTGATACCCTGACCTATGACGAGGTCTTGGCCCGTCACCTGAAAGCAACAGACACCACGGCAATGACCCTGGCTATGGATAACCATATGACATTGGTTTGCTTTGCCTTGGCAGATCCTGAAAATATTTACCGCGTTGCCTGCGGTGAACAAATTGGCACAATTGTGAAGGAGGACTAAATTATGAGCGTTGATTTTTCTGAATACAGCAAGAGAATGGAAAAGGCCCTGATCCATCTGGATGAGGAGTTTGGTGCAGTCCGTGCAGGTCGTGCCAATGCAAAGGTTCTCGATCGGATCACTGTGGAATATTATGGAAGTGAAACACCCCTTAATGGCGTCGCTACCATCTCTACTCCTGATGCCCGTACTTTGGTGATCCAGCCTTGGGACACTACCTTGCTCAAGGAGATCCAAAAGGCTATTCTGGCAAGTGAGTTGGGCATTAACCCCCAAAATGACGGCAAGGTCATCCGCCTGGTATTCCCCCAGCTGACGGAGGAGCGCCGTAAGGAACTGACAAAGCAGGTGAAGAAGTACGCAGAAGATGCCAAGGTGGCAATGCGTAATATCCGCCGTGACGGTATGGACTATGTTAAGAAGCTGAAGAAGGACTCTGAGATCACAGAGGACGAGCAAAAGAAGGCGGAAAAGGACTTGCAGGATCTGCTGGATAAATACACCAAGCAGGCCGATGCAGCTTTGGCAGCCAAGGAAAAAGAACTCATGTCTATTTAAGTTTCGATTGGGGGCGCTTGCGCCCCCAATATGCTACTGTAAAGAGGTATTTTTATGGAACGAAAACCTGTTCCCAAACATATTGCCATTATTATGGACGGCAATGGCCGTTGGGCAAAAAAACGGGGACTTCCCCGTACCGCCGGACACGCAGCCGGTGCAGAAACATTCCGCAAAATTGCCAATTACTGCCGCAGTATCGGTGTGGAGTATTTGACGGTGTATGCGTTTTCTACGGAGAACTGGAAACGCTCAGAGGAGGAAGTCAGCGCAATTATGAAGTTGCTTGGCAATTACCTGAAAGAAGCGCTTCGCGATATGGAAAAGAACCATGTTCGCTTTCGGTTTTTTGGTGATTTGACCCGACTTTCTCCCAGTCTTCAGCAGCTTTGCATAGAGGCAGAATCAAAATCAGCGGTTTTTGGTGACGTGCAGGTGAATTTTTGCCTGAACTATGGCGGACGGGATGAAATCGTCAAGGCAACGCAAGCATTTGCTTATGATGTGATAGCCGGGAAGTATGCGCCTGAAGATCTGACGGAAACGCTTTTGTCGTCTTACCTGTATTCCAAGGACGTGCCGGATCCGGAATTGATCATTCGTCCCTCGGGCGAGATGCGTACCAGTAATTTCCTTTTATGGCAATCTGCTTATTCGGAATACGTATTTATGGATGTACTTTGGCCTGACTTCTGTCCGGAAGATTTGGAAAAAGCAATTGCAGAATATAACGGTAGAAATCGCCGTTTTGGAGGAGTGTAGAAAGAAATGAAAACTCGTGTTATTGCTGCAGCAGCGCTGTTGCCGCTACTGCTTTTGGTGGTGCTGGCAGCCCCCAAGATCTTTACCGCAATTTTATTTGGCGCAATGGCAGCCATTGCTGCTTATGAGCTTCTTCAAAATACCCGTCTTGTGACACATCCCAGACTTAGCATCTACAGTATGGTAGCAGCTTTTTGGTGCGCTCTGTGGTCTGGACTGGGCATAGGTTATGGATGGCTGCTTTTGGGTATACTGATTTTCTGGGTAGCTTTGTTTACGGAAATGATGCTGGATATGGAAAAGATCAGCTTCTCCGGTGTTGCTTTGTGTATGGCTGCAGGTGTGATCATTCCTTTGCTGTTTTCCTCTTTGGTGCGCCTGCACGCCATGGAAAAGGGTCGTTTTTACATTCTGCTTCCTTTTGTGATGGCTTTTATGTCCGATACCGGTGCATACTTTGCCGGTTTAAACTTCGGAAAGCACAAGCTGGCGCCTACCATTAGTCCCAAGAAGACCGTGGAAGGTGTCATTGGCGGTGTGATTGCTGCTGTTTTGGGTGTGGTGATTTATGGACTCATTCTCAATGTGTTCTTTGATTTTAAGGTGAACTTTATGTACACCTTTATTTACGGCACATTGGGCGCTGTGGCCGGAGTATTTGGCGATTTGTGCTTCAGTGTGATCAAGCGCCAGACCGGTATCAAGGATTACGGGAATTTAATTCCCGGACACGGTGGTATTTTAGACAGATTTGATTCTATGATGGTGGTAGGACCTTTGGCTGAGCTTCTGATGCTTATCTTGCCCCTAGCGGTGTAAATTATGGTAAAAAATGTAAGTATTTTGGGGTCTACCGGCTCAATTGGCCGGCAAAGCCTGGATATTATTGATAATCTGCAAGTTTCTGTGTGTGCGCTAACAGCCGGAACGAATGTGGAACGGATGGCAGAGCAGTGCAGAAAATATCGCCCGCAGCTGGCGGTTATGGCCACACAGGATGCCGCAGAAGCCCTCAAGAAGAAACTTTCAGATCTTTCTATAGAAGTTTCTTGGGGGGAAGAAGGCCTTATTCAGGCGGCCACGATGCCCTCTGCCGATTGCGTGATCACAGCGGTGGTGGGTATGGTTGGCTTGAAGCCGACCCTTGCCGCCATTCAAGCCAGGAAGCGCATTGGCCTTGCCAATAAGGAAACCTTGGTCTGTGCCGGAGAACTGGTGATGGCCGAGGCAAAAAAGTACGGTACCGAGATCATTCCCGTTGACTCTGAGCACTCTGCAATTTTTCAGTGCCTGATGGGATTGCACCATAAGCGGGAAATTAAGAAGATCATCCTTACCTGTTCTGGCGGTCCTTTCTTTGGCAAGAGCCAGGACCAGCTGCAAAAGGTGACGAAAGCAGATGCGCTGCGCCACCCCAATTGGAAGATGGGCGCAAAAATCACCATCGATTGTGCGACACTGATGAACAAGGGTTTAGAAGTCATTGAGGCAATGCGTCTGTATGATTTGCCTCTTTCTCAGGTGGATGTGGTGATCCATCGTCAAAGCATCGTACATTCTCTGGTGGAGTTTACAGATGGTGCGATGATGGCACAGATGGGCAGTCCGGATATGCGTTTGCCCATTCAGCTGGCAATGACCTATCCGGAACGGTTGCCTTGTCCTGTAGAGCCGCTGGATTTGACCACCTGCGGCGATCTGTCCTTCTGCAAACCGGATACCCAGGCATTTCCTTGCCTCGCTTTGGCAAGGGAGTGCGCCCAAAAGGGCGGTACGGCCTGTCCGGTTATGAATGGCGCAAATGAGGAGGCTGTTGCCCTGTATCTGCAGGATAAAATCGGCTTTTATGATATTTACCGCCTGGTAAAACTGGCGGTGGATACGGTTCCTTTTATTCAGGAGCCGACCCTTGAAGAAATTCTTGAGGCAGACCGTTTGGCGCGCCTTGCGGTGAGAAATGCGATGTAAGCGAGGAATTTTATGAGCATTCTTTTTGCAATTCTGCTGTTTAGTCTTTTGATTTTTGTCCATGAACTGGGTCACTTTTTGGCGGCGAAGGCCTCTGGAGTCCAGGTCAATGAGTTTTCTATGTTTATGGGACCTGCCATTGTTAAAAAGCAGGTAGGGGAAACCTTGTACTCTATTCGGTGCATACCTATTGGTGGTTATTGCGCGATGGAAGGAGAAAACGGCGATTCTGATGCTCCCAGAGCCTTTGGCACTGTGGCCTGGTGGAAGCGACTCATCATCTTGGTGGCTGGTTCTTTTATGAACTTGATTGCCGGTTTTTTAATTATGCTAATTGTGTTTGCACCTGCAAAACAGTTTGTTGTCCCAGTGATCGATACCTTTGAACAGTACAGTACAGTAAATCAGCCGGGTGGACTGCAGCCGGGCGACCGGATCTTACAGGTAGACGGCGAAAAGGTGTATGTGCAGTCTGATTTTTCAATGCTGCTGGCAATGAATCCCGGGGATACCCACGATTTGGTTGTCCAGCGCAACGGTCAGAAGGTATATCTGAATGATTTTCTTATGGAAAAGCACGAAACTACAGACGAGCAGGGAAATAAAATAATGCTCTACGGTATGAACTTTTCTGTAGAGGAAGCAACATTGGGCAATCGAATCACCTATGCGCTGAAAAGCGTTGCCAATACGATTCGAACCACCCGGTTAAGCTTGCAAATGCTCTTTACCGGTCAAGCAGGCCTTGGAGATATGACAGGCCCTGTGGGCATTGTGCAAATGATGTCCGATACAGCAGAGGCTTCTGAAACTTCCCTGGATGCCATTATGAATATGCTGTATTTTGGCGGTTTTATTGCCATTAACCTGGCGGTAATGAATATGCTGCCAATTCCGGCTTTGGATGGCGGTCGTGTGCTGGCTTTGCTGCTGACCACAGGTATCGAAGCTGTTACCAAAAAGAAGATCGACCCCAAGTATGAGGGTTATATTCACGGCGCAGGTATGGTGCTTTTACTGGGACTGATGGCGCTGATACTATTTAAGGACATTTTTGCCATTTTTAAGGGGTGAAAAATATGACCAGACAGATTAAAGTAGGCGGTATTCCTATTGGCGGCGGCGCTCCGGTGGTGATCCAGTCTATGCTCAATACGAAAACTACGGATGTGGATGGCTCTTTGGAGCAGCTGAAGGCGCTGAGGACTGCCGGTTGTCAAATCGCACGGTTGGCAGTTCCTAATATGGAAGCTGCCAAGACCTTTGCGCAAATTTGTGAGAAATCTCCGTTGCCTCTGGTTGCAGATATTCACTTTGATTATAAGCTGGCAATTGCCGCCGCCGAAGGTGGCGCATCCAAGATTCGCATCAATCCCGGTAATATCGGTGGCGAAGATCGGGTAGAAGCAGTCGTTGCAGCCTGCAAGGAGAAAAATATCCCCATCCGCATTGGTGTAAACGGGGGAAGCCTGGATAAAAAACTGCTGGAAAAGTACGGCCATCCTACGGCAGAAGCCTTGGTGGAAAGTGCGTTTGAGCATATTGCACTGCTGGAAAAATTTGATTTTTATGATACCTGCGTATCAATGAAATCTTCTACCGTTTCCACAATGGTGGCTGCAGCCCGGTTGTTCCGCGAAAAATGCGATTATCCGTTGCATATCGGTGTGACGGAAACCGGCCCTGTCCGAATGGGCCTTATGAAATCTGCAATGGGTATTGGTAGTCTTTTGTTGGACGGAATTGGTGATACCATTCGTGTAAGCCTGACCGATGACCCTGTAGAAGAGATCTATGCTGCCAAGGATATCCTGAAAGTGGCAGGTCTTCGAAAAGAGGGCGTAAACATTATTTCCTGTCCCACTTGTGGCAGAACGCAAATTGACCTGATTGGTCTTGTGAATCGTGTAGACGAAGCCCTGAAAGATTGCCAAAAGCCGATCACAGTTGCGGTTATGGGCTGTATCGTCAATGGCCCGGGAGAAGCCCGGGAAGCGGACATCGGCATTGCCGGTGGCGATGGTTGCGGTATGTTGTTTGAAAAAGGTCAGCAGATCGCAAAATTACCTTATGATGAATTATTACCTGCGTTACTGAAGAGAATTGAGGAACTATAACGATTTATGAACGAGCAAATCCTTTTTTTACAAATGTTTTCCCAGTATCTTCCGGATGATGAAGTGGCACAAAGGCTCAAAAATACTGTGTTGACAAATGCAGATATTGATCCCCAAAGCCGCAAGATTACTGTGGAACTGCATAATGAAACCTATCTGCCTCACAGACTGTTAGCAAAAGTCAGTGAGGACATTTGTGATGCCTATGGATTGCACGATCTTCATATTCATTGTACATATCCGGAAGCAGAGCTTTGCAACATCGAGCCGGAAGAACTAATGGCGATGTTTGTCAGCATCAATTCTATGTGCCGGGGAAGCCTGGCTGGTGCGCAGTATACCTGGGAAGGGAATAAACTGACGATTCACTTGCCGGCAAATGGAAAAGAGACTTTGGAAAAGTGTGTTCCTTCTGTGTGCAATTTACTGAAGGAGCAGTTTGGTGTTCGTGCGGAAATTGAAATCCATGCCGCAGAAACCTTGGAAGGACAGGCCCTTTTTGAGGCTATGGAAAAGATGCGTAGCAGTATGCTCAGTCAAATTCCAAAATCAGCGCCTGCGGAAAAAAAGGCGCAGCCGGCAGCAGAAAGTAATACTATCTATGGAAAACCCTTCAAAGGGAAAGCCATACCTATGCAGGATCTGTCTATGGATATGGGCTTTGTGACGGTAGAGGGCAAAGTGTTTGCTTTGGAACATAAAGAACTTCCTAAGCGCAATGCCTGGGTGATCAATTTTGACATTACGGATAATACTTCCTCCGTGCGTGTCAGCCGCTTTATGGAAAAGAAAGAAGCACAGCCTATTTTGGACGGAGTCAAAGAAGGCTCTGTTGTAAAGGTGCTGGGCAAGTTAATGATCGATAACTTTACCAACGAAATGGTGCTTCGACCCAATGGAATTATGCCCGGCACAATGGAAAAACGAAAAGATACGGCACCGGGCGAAAAGCGTGTGGAGCTGCACTTGCATACGGTTATGAGTGACCGGGATGCACTGACCAATACCAAAGCAGCCATCAAACAGGCTGCAGCCTGGGGACATAAAGCCATTGCCATTACGGACCACGGCTGTGTCCAATCCTTTACCGATGCACTTCACGTGGTGGAAGATTGGAAAGGCGCACCCAAGGTGGCCGGTACGGACCAGGACATCAAAATTCTTTACGGCTGTGAGGGTTATTACATCAATGATGTGGACGACCGGGTGGCTGTCCACGGCGTAGGCAATGCCTCCCTTGATGACGAATACGTGGCATTTGACCTGGAAACCACAGGCCTTTATAACCGCCGCGACCGCATTATCGAAATTGGCGCTGTCCGTATGAAAAACGGTGAGGAGATCGACCGTTTCCAGACCTTTGTAGATCCCGGCTGTAAGCTGGAAGAGCGCACAACTGAGCTTACCGGTATATCTGACGATATGCTGCGTGGTGCGCCTAAGATCGAAACAGTATTACCGGAGTTTTTGAAATTTGTGGGGGATAGCCCTTTGGTTGCCCATAACGCAGATTTTGATACCTCATTCATATATAAAGCTTGTAACGAGCAGGGAATTGCCTATACGCTGACCTGCGTGGACACCTTGACCATTTCCCAAAACCTCTTGACAGAGTTGCGGAAATTCTCCCTGGATTTGGTGGCAAAACACTTTAAGCTGGACGA
>JAZQWQ010000128.1:0-9026 GCA_045632385.1 Faecousia sp. | reverse complement strand
GCCTGCAACCATCCGGCCGGGTACTGCAAATTCAGGTCTACCCCCAACAAATTGGCTTTCCAGCCGTCAGGAAAGGGAATCTCCGGATAGTCCTGGGACAGCCGCTTTGCCAAATCGTACTGGATATCCCCGGGCTTTAACACCCCTGTCACCAGATCCACCCCGTCAGGGTTCACCATCGGCACCATATAGATGGTGGTATATTTGGCAATGGTCTGCACCGGTACACCGAAAATTTTCCCATTATTTTCCATCGCTTCTGCAAATTCTTCGGCAAATTTGAGAAGAATCAGGGCTGTGATCCACTCGTTTGCGTGGTGGGCGGCAGTAAAGAGAACTTTTCGCTCCCCTGTACCCAGAACCAAGGTGCGAACCGGGCGCTGGAACACGGTGGTAGTGAGAATTTCACTGCGCAGAAATGGGTATTTTTCCAAAAGCGCCAAAATCATTCGGTCGCAGCTTTCCGATGTAATGGGAACGCTGGTATTCACAATAGACATAAAAACACCTCCAGGCAGTCTATGCCCAGA
This sequence comes from Faecousia sp., assembly GCA_045632385.1. Lineage (GTDB taxonomy): Bacteria > Bacillota > Clostridia > Oscillospirales > Oscillospiraceae > Faecousia. The sequence continues at coordinate 8,496 of JAZQWQ010000128.1, read as the reverse complement.
AGTGCTGTTTTGTGAATAAAAAAGCCTTCTCCTAGAGGAGAAGGTGGATTTTGCAAAGCAAAAGACGGATGAGGTGTCAGCCTTGTACCATCCCTCTGTAAGACTGTTATTTGTCGATTGTTCCGGACGCTCCGCTGGGGTAACTTTCTTGCGCCGCCAAGAAAGTCACCAAAGAAGGCGGCATAGGGGAGGCGTTGAGTTGCTTGCTCCCGCAATCAAAGCCACCTCCCCTATGTACCCCTCCAGGCGCGCATCGCCGGAGGGGCTAAGCAAAGTTTCGGTGCGGTAATGGAATTCTCAATTCTCAATTATTTATTTTGCTCTAAATAAATCAGCAGTACCGCAATATCGGCTGGGCTGACACCGGAAATGCGTCCTGCCTGACCGATGGAACGGGGTCTGATTTCCTGAAGCTTTTCTCTTGCTTCCACACGCAGTCCGGCAATTTCTAGGTAGTTGATATCTTCCGGAAGCAGGCGGTTTTCCTCTTTCTTGAATTCCGCCACCTGCTTTTCCTGGCGAGCCAGGTAGCCGGCATACTTGATATGAATTTCCACCGCTTCCACAACGCTTTGGGGCAAAGTGGGACGGGTCTTATCAAAAGGCGCTAAATCTGCGTAAGTCACATTGGGGCGACGGAGTAAGTCTGCCAGGCGAGCAGAGGATTTGACCGGTGTGCTTTCCCTGTTTTCCAGCATTTGCGCCAAAGCGTCGCTTGCCGGAACACCGGTACTTTCCAGCCGGGAAAGTTCCTTTTCCACCTGGGCATATTTTTCTTCCACCTGATGGAGGCGCTCTGGGGGAACAAGTCCGATTTGGGCGCCTATGTGGGTAAGTCTTTGGTCCGCATTGTCCTGCCGGTGCAGAAGGCGATACTCACTGCGGCTGGTCATAATCCGGTAAGGCTCTTGGGTGCCCTTGGTCACCAGGTCATCAATGAGCGTACCGATATAGCTGGTGTCCCGGGTCAGGATAAAGGGGGCTTCCCCTTTTATTCTTTTCACCGCGTTGACACCGGCGATCAGGCCTTGCACCGCCGCTTCTTCATAGCCGGAAGTGCCGTTAAACTGTCCGGCACCGTAAAGACCGGATACTTTTTTGGTTTCCAGGGTGGGGTGCAGCTCCAGAGGATCAATGCACTCATATTCAATGGCATAGGCCGGGCGCATAATTTCCGCATTTTCCAGGCCGGGAACGGTGCGGAGCATCTGCACCTGCACATCTTCCGGCAAGCTGGAAGAAAAGCCCTGGATATACATTTCCTCGGTATCCAAGCCGCAAGGCTCTACAAACAGCTGATGGCGCTCTTTGTCCGCAAAGCGGACGATCTTCGTTTCAATGCTGGGGCAGTACCGGGGGCCGACACCGGAAATGGTGCCGTCGTACATAGGGCTGCGGTGCAAGTTCGCCCGGATGATTTCGTGAGTTTTTTCGCAGGTATAGGTCTGGTAGCACAGGGCGGAGTTGTCCGGGGAGGCTTCCGTGCGGAAAGAAAAAGGCTCGATTTCTTCATCCCCTGGCTGAATTTCCATTTTGGAAAAGTCGATGCTGCGACGGTTGACACGAGGGGGTGTACCGGTCTTAAAGCGGCGCAAGGAAAGTCCCATTTCCTTCAGGCAGTCTGCAAGACCCAGCGACGGGTGCATCCCGTCCGGTCCGGAGGATTGGACACTTTCGCCAATGATAATGGTGCTGTCCAAAAATGTGCCGGTAGCGATAATGACGGCTTTGGCTTTATAAATGCCCCCCAGCTGGGTGACCACACCGGTAACACAGCCATTTTCCGTGAGAATTTCCACAATTTGGGCTTGCTTTAATTCCAGGTTTTCCTGCTGCTCCAGGGTCTGCTTCATCACCTGCTGGTACTTCCGTCGGTCCGCTTGCGCCCGGAGAGAATGGACAGCCGGGCCTTTGCCCCGGTTGAGCATCCGGTACTGGATACAGGCTTTGTCTGCCGCAACACCCATTTCCCCACCCAAGGCATCCAGCTCACGAACCAAATGTCCCTTGCCGGTGCCGCCAATGGCCGGGTTACAGGGCATATTGCCCACCGCATCCATATTGATGGTAAAGAGGATGGTGTGACAGCCTAATCGGGCAGCCGCCAAAGCCGCTTCAATGCCTGCGTGTCCGGCACCGATCACCGCCACCTCACATTGTCCCATAGGGTAGGTGTTCATTCTGCGTTCTTCTCCTCTTTCGGCAGTTCAAAAGGTTTACATACAACCTCACAGCGATTGATAGGTGTACCCAGCGCGTGGAATTTTTCCTCGTAGCCGGTCATAATGCCAACAATGCCGTTTTCGTGCAAGTTCCGGGTGCAGTTTTTGACCTCCAGGCCGCAAGCTGCAAACTCCTCCAAAGAAAACTCAAACAAAGGCGCATTGTCGGTCTTGTAGTGGATCTCGCCCTTGACCACACGGCAATATTTATCCAAAAAGCCTCTATGGGTCAAGCGGCGCTTGGCATTTTTCTTCCGGGGCCAGGGGTCGGGGAAGTTGATAAAGAGCCGGTCGATTTCAAAGCCGGCAAAAATCTCCTCGATCTTCTCCACGTCCATATCGATAAAAAACACGTTGGTAAGTCCCATTGCTTGCGCCTTTTCCATAGCCACCACCATGGCTTCCCGGCAGCGCTCCACGGCGATCAGCAGAACGTCGGGGTTTGCTTCGGCAGTTTCGGCGGTGAACTTGCCCTTGCCGCAGCCTACCTCTACCCATAAGGCGGTGGCATCTTCTTTCAGGCTGCGCCAGTTTCCCTTGTAGGTTTCCGGGTTTTCAATCCGCAAAGCAGCGCACTTTTCCATTCTGGGGACTAAATTCTTCATTTTCCGCATTCTCATAGCTGTTTCCTCCAAAGGGTCATCGCAAGAACAGAATCCCTCCACCGCTAACGCGGTCCCCCTCCCTTTACAAGGGAGGCTTTGCCCCTGCAACAACACTGCAAATTTTACGATATTATATCAAATTTACACTTTGCCGTCAATAAATATCCGGGTCGGGGGGTTGTAAATCTTTGATTTTTAGAGTATGATATAGAAAAATTCTAAGGAGGGCGCGTTATGCACGAACACGATCACGAATATATGCACGCCCACGGCATCGCCCATTCCCACGGCCACGTCCACGAAAATCAGAAAGCGGTGATCAACCGTTTGGCTCGTGCCATCGGTCATTTGGAAAAGGTCAAGCGGATGGTGGAAGAGGGACACGACTGCTCTGAGGTTTTGGTGCAGTTGGCGGCTGTCCGGTCTGCTTTGGAGAATACCGGCAAGGTCATCTTAAAAGACCATATGCGGCACTGTATGGTAGATGCCGTCGCTGCCGGAGATGAACATGCCATCGATGATTTGTGCAGCGCCATCGATAAATTCATAAAGTAAACATTCGGCACACTTCTTTGGGAAGTGTGCCGAAATTATTTTCCGGTTTGTTTGGGTGCAGCGCCGAAATATGTCCGGTATGCCCGGTAAAAAGCGGTGTAATCCCGGAAGCCGCAGCGGAATGACACCTTGGTGGCATCCTCCCCCAGCTGCAGCAAATGCCGGGCAATCTGCAGCCGTCGCTGGTTGATATATCGCTTTGGGCTGATGCCCAATGCCTGATCGAATTCCCGGTAGAGCCAGGCACGGCTGACGTGGAGGGCTTTGCACAGGGCCTCCACATTCTCAATTTCCGTAATATGCCGTTCAATATAGGACAGCGCATCGGTCATAAACTGCCCGTGACAGAGGGCAAGTTCCACATCATCCGCTGTCTTTTGCAGCAGTAGTATTAGCTCCCGAACCTGCCCCTCCAGCAGCAGCTTCCGCTGCTCCGGAGAAAATACAGCAGCATAGTCCGCCAGCCGCTGCCACAAGTCCAGCACCCGGGCATTTTGCCGGATATCCAGCACACGCACCTGGGAAAACAGCGCCTGCGCGCCCGGTACATCCAATGCCGCCAGGTTGATCACCGCCCGTTCGTAGGGCAGGTCAGACAGCAGGCGAATCCGGTGGCGCACCCGGGGCGGAAACAGCACCAACGCCCCTTCAAACAGCAACACCTTCCGCCCCTCCAGCACCAGTTCCCCACTGCCGGAAATCAAATACAGAATTTCATAGGTATCGTGTTCGTGCAAGGAGGTTTCGTTGTGATCTGGCTGCCGGGTCAGCTTGTGAGAATAGGAAAAAGGCCCGGAAAACAAATAATCGTTCATCGTATCACCAGGGTTATTGTACCTTGCAAGTAGACATTTTGCAATATATTTTTAGTATTTTATCAATGGCATTCCCCTTTCTAAGGCAGTAAAATCAAACTGAAAGGATGCGATGCCAATATGAAATCATTCACAAAGGACCGTCTGACGGTCACTGTTGCAGACACTGCAGAGGAAATGGGTGCGCTGGCGGCCAAAGATATCGCTGCCGCCATTTCCCAAATGCTGGCGGAAAAAGCGGAAATTTCCATCATCTTTGCCGCTGCGCCCTCCCAGAATACCACCCTTGCCGCCCTGCTGACCTATCCCATTGTCTGGGAGCGCATCCGGGCTTTCCATATGGACGAATACATCGGTCTGCCCCAGGACTCCCAAGCCTCGTTCCAGACATACCTGAGAAATCATCTGTTTGATAAAGTACACTTTCGGAGCGTGGAATTCATCAATGCCTCGGCAGAAGATGCCGGGGCAGAATGCGCCCGGTACAGCGCACTGCTAGGGCAGTATCCTGTGGATCTTGTGGTGCTGGGCATTGGAGAAAATGGGCATATCGCCTTTAATGACCCTCCTGTGGCTGACTTCTGCGACCCGGAGCTGGTCAAGCCTGTGAAGCTGGACGAAACCTGCCGTCAGCAGCAGGTACACGACGGCTGCTTTGCCAGCTTGGAGGACGTACCCCAATATGCTTTGACCCTGACCGTTCCGGCTTTGCTGGCAGCAGAAAAGATGTTCTGCGTTGTTCCCTATGCCACCAAGGCCGCTGCGGTAAAGGAGCTGCTCACCACCGATCAGATCAACGAGCATTGTCCCGCCACCGCCCTGCGCAACCACGCAGGCGCCCACCTTTACTGTGACAAAGAAAGCTTTGGGGAGGTAGACGATGGTTATTTGCTATAAAAGCCGGCGAATCCTTTTGCCGGAGGGCATTTTTGACGGTTGTGTCTATGCAGAAAAGGGTAAGATCATCGCTATTTCCGACGATACGCTGCCCCGGGATAAAACTGTGGAGCTTGGGGATTTGTATCTTGCCCCGGGACTGATCGACCTGCACGTTCACGGCGCAATGGGCTACGATTTTGGCGCTTGCACCGCTGAAGAGGCCGCCAAAGCCATCCATTATCACCTTACCCACGGTGTGACCACACTGCTGCCCACCCTGGCAGCTGCCCCTCTGAACCAAATGGCAGAAGCGATCCAGCGGCTGATCCCCCTGATATCCGCCCACATTCCCGGGGTGCATCTGGAAGGCCCTTATTTTTCCAAGAACCAATGCGGCGCCCAAAATACCGACCATATCACCCCACCCAAGCCGGAGGAATATCTGCCCCTGCTGGAACAGTTTTCTCACGCAATTGCCCGGTGGAGCTATGCCCCGGAGTCAGACCCGGAGGGCAGCTTCTGCGCCGCCCTGAAAAAAGCCGGGGTTCTCCCCTCTGCCGGACACACCGATGCCACTTGTGCAGATATGGCGGCAGCTTTCCAAAAGGGCTGCCGGCTGATTACCCACCTGTATTCCTGCACCGCCTCCGTCACCCGGAAAAATGGCTATCGGCAAGGCGGTGTGGTGGAATATGCCTATTTGCAGGATGACATTTTTGCCGAGGTAATTGCCGACGGCGCGCACCTGCCCCCGGAGCTTCTGCAGCTTGTGTACAAGCTCAAAGGCAGAGAAAAGGTCGCCCTGATCACCGATGCCCTCAGCGCTGCCGGCACGAAAGAAACAGTCGGTGTGCTCAACGGTGTACCCTATGTAGTGGAGGACGGCGTATGCAAGCTGCCGGACCGTTCCGCCTTTGCCGGTAGCATTGCCACCGGCGACCGGCTGTTGCGTACCTGCCGGGCTGCCGGAATTCCCCTGGTGGATTGCGTGTATATGGCTGCCGCCGTACCGGCTGACCTGCTGGGTCTGAATAAGGGTCGCATTCAGGTGGGTGCAGATGCGGATTTGATCGTATTTGATGAAGACATTACAATAAAAGCCGTCTATGTAGACGGCAACGAGGTGACACTATGAACATTTCTCTCTTTCCCAACGCCACGGAAGTGGAGCAGTTTGCTGCCTGGGAGCTGGAGCGATACCTTTCCCTCGCCCTGGAGCAGGACGTCCCCTATACCTTTGTTTTGACTCGGGCAAATGACCTGCCCGGACCGGAGGGCATGCGCATCCGTATCACGGAAGATACCGTGGAGCTGTCCGGAACTGCCGACGGAAAGGGCCGGGGACTTCTGTATGCCGTGTATGAATTTTTGGAGAGATATCTGGGCTGTTGCTTTGGGGCATATTGCCACCCTGACGTTCCCGGCGGCGAGGTAATTCCCACCCACGATAACCTGCATCTACCCCGGGAAGAATACGTAAAATCCTGTGCTGACCTGCCCTACCGCACTGCCATTGTCCAGTTTGACTTCTGGGCCGGTAATGCCGACAGAGGCCTGACCCTGTCCTTTATAGACTGGCTTGCCAAAAACCGCTATAACCGTATTCTCACCTGGGTCAGCTGCTACGAGCAACTGATTGCCTTAGGCTTCGAGGGAGAACTGAAAAAGCGGGGCATCTATATGAGCGTGGGACATCACCAGGCCATTTCCACATGGCTGCCCCCCTACGGCAGCCACCGTTTCCCCACCGCCTATGCCCTGGAGCATCCGGAATTTTACCGGCTACTGCCTGACGGCAACCGGTATCAGCCCCAAGACCCCAAGGATTACCACGGACAATTATGTCTGTGCTGCCGCAGTGAAGCTTGTATCGAAACCGTTGCCAACAATGTGCTTTCCTGGCTGGAAGATCATCCGCTGGTAGATACCATCGCCTTCTGGCCCCACGACGGTATGAACGAGCAGTGCTGCTGCGAGGCTTGCGCCCCCTACAGCAAAACGGAAAACTATCTCTACTTTGAAAACCAGCTGGCGCTGCGAATCCGTGCCAAGCGTCCAGAGGTAAAGGTAGATGTGCTGGTGTATCAGGATCTGTGGGAATGTCCGGAAAATATGACCCTCAGTGACGGCATTCTCATCGACCTTGCCACCTGGGCAAAGACCGGTATGCGCCCCTGTGGCAGGCCCGACGGCAGCGCCCTGGTGGGTTCTTCCTTTGAAAAAGTGCTGATGGATTACCACAAAAAAGGCTGCCACGGGGTATACTACGATTATTATATGGGGAACTTTGCCAACCGGCAGAAGCTGATGCCTGCCGCCGACGAGATGCAAAGCATTTTCCGCAATATGGTGCAGCTGGGTCTGGATGGCAGCGGCACGCAGATGGAGTGCTTTAACCACTGGAATAATCTTTTGAACTTTTATTGCTTTGCCCGCACCGCCTATGACACCGGGCTTTCTTTGGAGGACAACCTGTCCCGGTTCGTCCGGCTCTTTGGGGAGGGCAGCACAGAAATGGCAGAAATTCTGCGCCATTATGAAAAGACCCTGGACGGACAAGTTCCCATCCGGGAAACCGGCAATTTCTTTATCACGGAAATTGACCGGGAGTCCATTTATACGCTGTTTGACAAGGCTTTGTCCCATACAGTTTCCCCCACCTGCCGCAACAACATCCGTATGATGCGGATGGCTTTCCGCTACAGCCATCTGGCCACTGTAGATGCTGCCGAAGACAGAGGTCTGCACCCCACCACCTTTGAAGACCCCACCGGTGAGCTTGCCTATATGGCCACCCACTTTGACAGCTACTATGCCAACCATACCGGCTACGGCATTGCCCTGCCTGTGGTGCAGCGCACCGATGCTCCTGCGCCCAATCATTGGTACGAATTTGATTAAAAAATCCCCCTCAAGGGCAACACTCCGTAAGGAAGTATTGGTTTTGAACGGTCCCTTTTCCGCTTAACTGCATAAAAAATTCCCGAAATGCGGCAGCATTCCGGGAATTTTGTTATTTGTTAATCAAAAAAGTTACCACTTCAAAACTGCGCAGCACCTGAAAAGGGTGGAGATTTCTGCCAGTTAAGGCAAAAAACGCAGAAATACTCTGTGTATTTCGAGTATTTTTAACGCAAATTGGCGGGAATATACGCCTTTTTCAGGCATTACTTCCTTATGGAGCGTTGCCCAAATTTTTCTTAGTGCAATCTTTGGGCGACGGCTTTCAGGAAGTCGGCGCTGTTGACCTTGGTCTTGTTCTCCAGGGTGGACATCACGTACAGGTCGCCGGTCATAATGCCGCTTTCAATGGTATCGATGGTTGCCTTTTGTTTGCAATATAAAATATTTCAAATTCCCATTTATAGAGCTGTTGCAAATTCGCATCGCACTCACACGCTCCCCCTCTGGGGGAGCTGG
>JAZQWQ010000127.1:0-2937 GCA_045632385.1 Faecousia sp. | reverse complement strand
GGCATATTTCCGGGCAAAGTAGTCCATAATGCTTTCGCTCTTTCCGTCCACATCCCAAGCGCCCTCAGACTGGAAAGCAGAGTTTGCAGTGCCGATCAGAAAATCCTCAGGCAGAAAAAATCCAAATTCCTTTTTCATTGTGTTACTCCTCCTCTTTTATAATATTTTTGATGTTGTCTACAGTATTTTGAACCAGATACCAATCTGCATTTTCCACATAGCTTTGCACGCCCCAATAAAGGAAGCAATTTACCTCATAGCCACCGCGGCAAATAGCATCCTCGGTAATAAAATATCCCTTAGTGCCATTGGCAAGGGCAACGGAAAGGATCTGGGCATTGGGGAAAGCCTTGTCGATTCGCAGACCGATCTCGCTGAAGGGCTCATAGGGGAAGGATACCAGCACCGTATCGCCCAACGCGATCATCGTTTGCAGGAAGTCGTCGGACTTCTCCTCTTCCATTCCCTTTTCGTAGGATTCCAATACATCCAGCGCAGTTGCCCGCCGCTTGCCGGAGATATTGACAGTGTTATCCTTAAACTGCTCGTACAGCGCCTGGGCCTCTTCCTTGGTCATACGGGGCTTATAGGGAACTTCGCAGTTCTTGGCGCATACCTGCAGTTGGGGAACGGTATAGTCTGCGATCTGGCCGTAGATGCGCTTGGCATCCTCTGCGCCGATAGCGCCCAGCTCATAGGCCATTGCCAAATCGCCGATGGTTCTTCCGTTGGAAAGGCGAGGACCTACGTCACCCTCCGGGCCGTTGATAAAGGCAGTAATTGCGCCGCTTTCTTTTTCCAGACCGTCGATCATCACGCCCGCCCAGTCCCGGGTAATTTCGTGGTTGTGACCGGAGCCGGTACAGTGGGCGCCGTAATGGACGATGTTGGCAACCGGCTTGCCTGCCTCATCCCGGAAGGAGATCACGGTCATTTTCGGGTTAAAGCAGCTCCAGGGGCTTTGACCGAGGACGATCTTATTGTCCAGGGTCAGTTCCCGGCGGTTGACACCCACATAGCTGTTGCCGCTGGCAACACCCATTGTCACCGGCACAGCTGCCTGAGCCGCCTTTTTCGCTGCGCTGAGCACCCGGGGCACAAAGATCTCATCCCGGTACTCGGCATCTATATCGCCCCAGCCTGTGCCGCCGGTAACGTTCGGTCCGGAATGGGTATGGATGGCGCACAGGATACAGTTTTCCTTGGCAATACCGGTCTGCTCCTGAATTTGCTGCAAAATACTGTCATTGAGTTCTATTTGCACAGAGCAGACAGTGACACTGATGAGCATACACTCCTTGTCACCTTGCTTAAAGTAAAAGGCTGTGGCTGTCAGATCATCCGCCACACTCTCTGAAAAAATGTTTGGACGGTAACCGTACAGCTGACCGCCGATTTTCGGAGTGATGATCTCTCTTGCAACGCCTAAGTAGAGTTTTTCCATAACGCTTCATCCTTTCTGCCTATTTTGTCTACTATCATTATAACGGCTCAGCGCCTTAAAAAACAGTAGGATAATTGATATAAAATTCCCAAAAATTTGCATAACAGATTGCTTTTTTTACCGCTATATGGTATGGTATTTCCAAGAGGTGATGGTATGCTTTACCAAAAATTGCTTGTGAAGAACAATGCTTATCTCATATATGTCAGTGATGCCAAGGATTTTGAGATTCACCGTCATCCGGAAATCGAACTGAGCTACTGCTTAGAGGGCGCTTACACCATTGGTACCAGCGAAAACCGCTGCCAACTGAACCAGGGTGACCTGGTGGTTGTCAATTCCATGGTTGCGCACGAGGCTTTTCAAAGCGAGGTCTCTCCGGGACGCAGGCTGACCATTGAGCTGGGCCCCAGCTTTTTAAAGGAGCATTTCTCCACGGCTGTCAACTTAGACTTTGACATTACCGCGCTGCATTTGCAGCAGAAAAAAACCCCCGCTATGCAGACGCTGATGCAGCTTTTGGAGGACACCGCCCGGCTGCACCAAAACCCGGCAAATCTTTCCGATTTGGCGCTAAAGGGTAATCTGTACCACATCTGCGCCATTTTGCTTCATGAACTGCTAAATCTCCACAGCGCTGAAAATACTAAGCGCGTAGCGCAGGATGTGGCAAAAATTGATGGAGCGCTGGGCTTTATTTATGACCACTTTGCCGAAGCCCCGGATCTTGATCAAATGTCCCAGCTGTGCGGCTACAGCAAAAGTCATTTCTGCAGAGTTTTCAAAAAGATCGTAGGCGACACCTTTCACAATGTGCTCAACCGGCACAGAATTGAGATCGCCTGTCTGCATTTGAAAGAAAGCAATGCAACTGTTGAAAGCATTGCCACCCAAGTGGGTTTTCCGGACACCAAAGGCTTCTGCCGTGCTTTTAAAAAACTTACCGGAGTCACACCCAGCCAATACCGCAAAAGTACACGTTAAAATAAAAGGGAGTTGCGCCTAACAAAGCGTAGCTCCCTTTTCTTTAATATATTGGCGCCAAGGCGTCGTGGACGGCCTTGTATTTGAAGAACAACTTTTCGTAGATCGCCTGATTTTCCGGGTTGGGAACAGATACAGAATCAATCTGTACGCACTTCTGCGCCGCCTCGGCAAAGCTATCGAACCAGCCAATACCCACAGCGGTGAGCATTGCCGTACCAAAGGAAGAATCGTCTACCTTCACCTTTTGCATTTCCAGACCCAGCACATCTGCCACGATCTGCCGCCACAGCATCCCCTTTGCGCCGCCGCCGATGATTCGGACACGCTTCATTTCCACACCCAGTGCTTCCAAGGTCTGCAAGCAATCCTTCAGGCTCATAGCCACACCCTCCAGGGTCGCCCGGGTGAAGTGGGCGGTGGTATGTCCGGCACTGATGCCGGTATAGCTGCCCCGGAGATCCGGGTCATTATAAGGTGTCAGTTCCCCATTTAAGTAAGGATGGAAC
>JAZQWQ010000126.1:0-2950 GCA_045632385.1 Faecousia sp. | reverse complement strand
TCGCATTGCAAGAATCTGTGGTGACAATTCCTGCATATTTGTCCATTTCCTTTTGCTCATAACAATACCCCCTGACGTAGTTATTATCCTACATCAGGGGGCTCTTTGTCTATTGTCTGTTTTTACAGGGGCAGTCTATTTTGCTGCTCCGCTTTTTGATTATCTTGCAAGAAAACCGATCTTCTTATAAACCTTACGTAATGTCTTCTCTGCCACGTAGCCAGCCTTTTCTGCGCCGGCACGGTAGACACTCTCCAGATAGGCCTTGTCCTTCAAAAGGCGCTCTGCTTCCTCACGAATAGGACGCAAATGTTCAATCACGGCATCGCCCACAACAGGCTTAAACTTTCCGTATCCCTGACCGGAAAATTCAGCCTCGATCTGCTCAAAGGATTCACCTGTAACCGCAGAATAAATACTCATTAGGTTTGCTACACCGGGTTTATTCTCCGGATCAAAACGAACGCAATTCTCCGTGTCAGAATCCGTAATTGCCCGCTTGAACTTCCGCTGGATATCCTCCGGCCGTTCCATCAGGAATACACAGCCCTCAGGCATAGACTTACTCATTTTGCTGTCCGGTGCATTCAAACTCATTACACGTGCACCAGTCTCAGGAATATAGGGTTCCGGAATTTTAAATACATCACCGTAAATGCTGTTAAATCTTTGGGCAACATCACGGGTCAGTTCGCAGTGCTGTTTCTGATCGTGACCAACCGGCACCAAATCAGGCTGGTACAACAAGATATCAGCAGCCATCAAAGCAGGATAGGTAAACAAGCCACCATTAATATTTTCTGCATTCTTGGCAGACTTATCCTTAAACTGGGTCATACGACTGAGTTCACCAAACATCGTATAGCAGTTAAGCACCCAACCAAGCTCTGCATGCTGGTGCACATGGCTTTGCACAAACAAAGTATTTTTCTCAGGAGCCAAGCCACAGGCAATATACTGTGCCAACTGTTCCAGCGTTCTGCGACGCAGGTCAGCCGGAGTCTGACGCACAGTAATGGTGTGCATATCTGCCATAAAATAATAACAGTCATAGTTTTCTGCGCGGCCACTCCAGTTCTTAATTGCACCTAAGTAGTTGCCTAAGTGCAGATCACCACTGGGCTGGATGCCGGATAACATTCTTTTCTTTGCAATTTCTTCCATCTTCTTCGCCTCTTTGCAATATGATATGGGATATTTTAACACAACAGTCAAGAAAACGCAACGGAGAAATTGACTTTATACCCCAGAATATGCTATAGTATGAAAAGAATTTTATGTACAGAGGAGATTGTTTATGGATTATCAGGCTTTGGCCGCGCTTTTATTTCCGGATGTTAAGGACACTCCGGAATCTTTGGAAGAAAAATACCCCCTGCGGCAGTTGCCTGAAGGTGCTGTCGTTACCCGTATGGCCCCCTCACCCACTGGCTTTGTTCACCTGGGTAACTTGGTGATGGGCCTGACTGCTGAACGTATGGCGCACCAGAGTGGCGGTGTACTGTTTTTACGCGTGGAGGATACTGACGCTAAGCGTGAAGTACCCGGTGCTGTGGAAGTGCTGATTAACACCTTGAAACACTATGGCATTTCCTTTGATGAGGGTGCTACAATTGATGGAGATTTTGGTAACTACGGCCCCTACCGTCAGCGTCAGCGTGCAGAAATTTACCACGTATATGCCAAACTCCTGGTTGAACAAGGTATGGCCTATCCCTGTTTCTGCACCGAGCAAGAGCTGTCCGATATGCGCACACAGCAGGAAGCGAATAAGGAAAATACCGGCTACTACGGCAAATACGCCATTTGGCGTGATCGTTCCCTGGAAGACATTCAGGCACAGTTAACTGCCGGAAACCCCTGGGTCCTTCGCTTCCGTTCCACCGGTTCTGTGGAAAATCAATTCAAATTTGACGATTTGGTAAAGGGTAAGCTGACCGTCACAGAAAATGATATTGACCACGTACTTCTAAAATCTGACGGCATTCCCACTTATCACTTCGCCCATGCTGTGGATGACCATCTGATGCGGACAACTCACGTGGTTCGCGGCGACGAATGGCTGCCTACCCTGCCCTTCCACATTCAACTGTTTAAGGCTCTGAACTTCAAGCTTCCTAAGTATGTGCATATTGGACCGCTTATGAAAATGGACGGCACTTCCAAGCGCAAACTAAGTAAGCGTAAGGACCCTGAATTGGCTCTGACTTTCTATAAGTCGGAGGGCTTTCCTGTAGAAGCTGTTTATGAGTATATTATGACAGTGCTCAACTCCAACTTTGAAGACTGGCGTCGTGCCAATCCCGATGAGGATGTTGATAAGTTCGCCTTTAGCCCCAAGAAATTAAATCCGGCTGGCAGTCTTTTTGACTACGCTAAGCTGACCGATGTCAGCAAAAACGTCATCGCCCGGATGGATGCCGAGAAGGTTTATACTCTTCTGACCGAGTGGGCAAAGGAATTTGATCCTGACTTCTATGAAAAGCTGGCTGCCGATCCGGATTTGGCTAAGTCAATTCTGGCCATCGGTCGTGGTGGTAAAAAGCCTCGTAAGGATCTGGCTGTATGGAAAGATGCTAAGGACTATATGGGTTTCTTCTATCCGGAGTACTTGGAAAAGCCTGTATTTGACCAGCGTTTTGATAAGGCGACCATCCTGGCAGCCCTGGAGAAGTTCCTGGAGAGTTTTTCTATTGCGGACGACTCTGCAGTTTGGTTTGATAAAGTCAAAGCTATCACAGAGGCTCTGGGCTTTACAACCGATATGAAAGCCTATAAAGCTGACCCGGATGCCTTCCCAGGTACGGTTGCCGATGTTTCCACCTTTATCCGTCAGGCTGTTACCGGCAAAACAAATTCCCCTGACTTGTACACGGTTATGCAGACTTTGGGCTACGAGAAAACTGTTGCCAGAATTAAGGCCGTTATGGAAGATTTGAAATAATCAAAG
>JAZQWQ010000125.1:0-4163 GCA_045632385.1 Faecousia sp. | reverse complement strand
CGTGTATCATAGTCTCAACGACCTTCTGCTTGAACTCACCGGTATGGCGTTTGTTAGGCACTCCTTTAGACATAGAAAAACACCCCATTTCTTAGTACAAGTATTATATCATACTTGTCTAACAAATGGGGTGCAGTTCATGTCAAAAAACAGTCTGTCTATTTTTTATTGCCATCTTTGTGCTGCGGCAAAGGCTATGCGTTTCATTGTTTCCACCATATTTCCCTCGCTGCTCTGCCGGGGGCGCTTTGTGATTCGTCCATAGTAGGCATCATCTGCAAAGGCATCGGCAAAAGCCTTTTGGATATTTGAGCGCAGGTCGCAATGCGCGTTTCCGATCCAGATCAGCGCCATTACCGCCTGGGACATAAACTGATAGTACACATCTTCAAAATCTGAGATCTCATAACGGGTCGTCTGCATTTGTCTTTGCCGATATACATCCTTTTGCAACTCCTTTTCATCGCAAATAAGATTGATCAGTTCCGGAACGATTTCTCTGTCCTGCAGGCGGCCCAGCCAATAAATAGCCATGCAGCCACGCAGCTGATTGTGCTTGCGACAATCCTGTAGCGCAAATCCGTCACGGGTTCGCACCATTTTCCGCAATATCTCCAAGCCATCCCGTTTTCCCAACATTGCAAGAGCGAATGCCGCGTGTTTTCTTGTATTCTCATCCTGAGAAAGCACAAGCTTTTGAAGAACCGGCAGCGCCGTCTCCCCTATTCTTCTTGCCGACCAGATCGCCTGGCCTGGTGTTTCTGTTTTCAGGCCTGCCGCCAGCTTTTCCGGCTCTGTGATCCAGGTGACGTCCCGAGGAATCAGCTTCGTGCCGTCCGGATTTCTCCAACCGTCGATCCGGCAGCCCCGGTTGTCACTTTCCCTCAGGCAGCCGCTTTCCAAAAGCTTTTCCCGCAGCTGCGCATAAGACACATCCCGAAGTTTTTTCCCCTGACGAATTGCCAGGCTTGCCCATTGTGCCGCCACCTCTGCCACTTTTTTCATATCCAGGTTCATACGCACGCAACTGGAAAGATCCCGGTCTACACCCAGCGCCCGGCAAGGTACCAGGATGCCCTCATAATCTTTTGGCAAAATCGCCTGATACGGCACAGCCACTGTCACATTGTATGCGCCCAGATTCGCGCCGATTGCCCAGTCCCCCATGAATTCTCCATCAAAGGCAATGTCCCAGCCGTGCTTGTCCAGGTCTGCGTAGGAATAGAACATCGGTGTTTGGGTCTGCTTATCGGCAAACACATCTGCCAGGCAAGCTGTTTCCTCCGGAACAATGCGCCTGCCCTCCCGGATGCCTAAAATCGGCATTTGCGCGATCCGTTTTTTTTCTGCGTGTCCCTCCTGCATCGGATAGGATCTGGCAAAAAGAACCGCCTGGGACAGCGCTTCCGGATCAAATTGGTTTACACGGCCAAAATCCACATTTGTATAGCCGTACTTCTGACCGTCGTACATCATCGAAACCAACGAATACGGCTGCATTTGGCCGTCGGTCTCTCTGCCCTGTTGTGTCTTGCAGCCGGCCATTGCTGCCACCACAGCCTCGCCGGTACAATCCAGCACGAGCTTTGCGCCGTATTCGGTGATCTTACCCTGGGTAGCACTACGCAAACCGACAACGCAGTTACCATCCAGATACACTCCGCAAACGGTCGTTTCGTAGAGAAGCTCTACTCCCTGACGAACCAGTGCCTGCTCTGTCAAAAGCTTCCGGCTTTCCGGTGTGGTGCAGGTGTACTTTTGGGCATAGCTGCGAACCTCCGTATCCAACGCTTCATAGTGACCCCCGGGACAACCGAAATAATGTCCCCCAATGCCACCTGCGGTATGCGTGCCGCCAACGCAGGTAAAGCGCTCTATGCCCAAAACAGAAAGTCCGTTTTCTGCACAAAACAGCGCCGCCAACGCACCGGCTGTTCCCAGACCGCAAACGATCACATCATATTCTTTTGCAAAACGTTCTTCAGGAATCGTCCGGACGGTCCGGCAGCCTTTTACCATTTCAGAAAGCTGTATCATTCCTCCACCTCCCCAATATTTGCGCCTGCCGCAAAAGCCAGGTCCGGTGTTGCATAGGCCTTTGAGGGTAAGTATAAAATTCCGTCCCGTGTCTGCATATTACCGGACTTTACCTGATAATCAAAAGTTCCGGCAAGTAAAACCAACTTCTGACTGGGGGAAAACTGGCTAAGCAGCTCCATAACCCTGGTTCTAGCCTCCGGATAACTGCAAGAAAGGGGGACAGGACAGCAAACAAGGTAACGATTTTCCGCTTCCGTGGGTTCCCAGGTCACCTTTGTAAATATTGGGATTTCCTCACTGTGTATCAGAAAATTATAAGTCTTAGACAGGCACATTTCTGTGCAGCACCGTGTATCTACGATGCGCTTAGCTTCATAGGTGCAGTAGCCTTCCACTCCGCAGGTCACACAGGCATATCCCGCCCCGGTTCTCTCCACCGAAATGATTTCTGTACCAAACCGCGTATGGCACTGCTGCAGCGCAGCATGCACATCCGCTGTCTTTTCTAAAAAACGCAGCGCACCCAAAAACTCATCTCCGGCCTGCATACCGGAGTCTATGACCAAGCACTTTTTTAAATACCGACTGGCAATGCCGGCTGCTGCAAAGGTCGCCCCAAAAACAATCACGTCAAACATTTCACATTTCCTTTTCTAAAAATCCGTTTTCTTTTATATGATAACGCTGAAGTATTGTAAATTCTACCTTTTTCTTGTCTTATTATTTCGTTTTCTTGCAATTCCCAGTTTTTTATGCTACGATAAGTCCGAGGTGATCGCAGATGATTCTTGTCAACAAGGGCAACTTTTCGGTGCGCACTTTGGAGAAAGCGCAAAATTCCACCGTTGCGCCCAAAAGCACCTTTTATGCCGATTTCAAAGTGTGCCTGGCTTTGGCCGGTGAAGCCGTTTGGGAGATTGAAGACCGAACCTACACCATCTGCCCGGGCGATATTGTTTTTTTAAGTATCGGGCAAAAACGGCACTTTACCGCCTTTGGAGAAAACGGTTTCCGATTATGTGTCTTTACCCTTTCCCGCAATGCCTTTGTTAACCTGCATCATTTTCTGTTTTTCCTGGAACGGGCAAAACAGGATAATGTCCTCAAAAACTGCGCCCTTTCCGGATTGCTTCAGGAAATTTACGAAGAATGGAAAACCCCATCTGTGGGTAGATATGAACTGGCCTCTGCCAAGCTGACTGAGTTTTTTATCAAAGCCGAACGGTCGGAAAATTATTCTTTCCGCCCTGCAACAGAAGCGAACCAGCAAATGTTGGAACTGTTGGACTATATCGACGAAAATGTTACCAATAACATAAATTTGCGTATGGTCGCCTTCAAAGCCGGAATGACAGAAAGCACCTTTTCCCGGCATTTTTCTGCAATGAATGGCATTTCTTTTCAGCACTATGTACTGGAAAAAAAGCTGCAGCAAGCCTTTACCCTTTTGCGAACCACCAAAAAGAAAATGATCGATGTTGCGCTGGACAGTGGTTTCGACAGTATCAGTGGCTTTTATGCCGCATTCAAAAAGAAAACCGGCACTACACCAAATAAGTTCTGCGCCCTGCAGGAATGGGATCTGTAGATAAAATTTGCAAAAAACCTTTCTTTTTCCAGGTTGTATGTTATACTGAAAGCAGGAGTGATGCTTCATGAAGATAATACCTTTTCAGGAACTATATAATGCCGAGGTTTTTATAAGCGAGCCCTTTGCCGAAGCGCAAAACTGGTTTGAGCGCGGCAATTTCTACTCCTGTCTTGGAAAACCGAAGCCTTCTCATACCTTTCTTTGGTTTAAAAATTGCAGAGGCACGGTTACAGACCATACCGGCTACAGCTTGCACATAGAAAAAAACAACATCGCCTATATGCCAAAGGGCAGCGAATATACGGTGGAATTTTTTGATACTGCCCCCAATCAGGTGGACAGCATTGTTCTGCATTTTCAGTTCAAAGATCATCAGCAGGAAGAAATTGCGCCTTCTGATGCGCCGCAAATTTGTGTAAAAAATGTTGATGCCCACCTGGCTTTTTCCATTGAAACCGCTGCAGAGGAATTTCGCAAGAATATTGTTTGCATCCCCATCATTACCACAGCCATTTACCAAACCCTTGCACAT
>JAZQWQ010000124.1:0-1605 GCA_045632385.1 Faecousia sp. | reverse complement strand
GTTGCAGCCTTCAGAGCCTTGGTGTCGAACTGGGGATGCAGCAGAGTGTCCAGGTTACGGGGATCGATCATAGCCACAGCCTTCTTCTCGTCGATCATGCCTTCGTCCACCAGGTCGCAAGCGATCTTCAGAGCAGCAGGTGCGGTACGCTTACCGTTACGGGTCTGCAGCATATACAGCTTGCCGTTTTCCACGGTGAACTCCATATCCTGCATATCACGGTAGTGGTCTTCCAGAATGGAACAGACCTTCTCAAACTGGGCAAAAGCCTCAGGGAACTTGTCAGCCATTTCAGAGATGGGCATAGGTGTACGAACACCGGCAACCACGTCTTCGCCCTGTGCGTTGGTCAGGAACTCGCCCATCAGACCCTTAGCACCGGTAGCGGGGTCACGGGTAAAGGCAACACCGGTACCGCAATCGTCACCCATGTTACCAAAGGCCATGGACTGAACGTTAACGGCAGTACCCCAGGAGTAGGGGATATCGTTTTCACGACGGTAGATGTTTGCACGGGGGTTGTCCCAGCTGCGGAACACAGCCTTCACAGCGCCCATCAGCTGCTCAACGGGATCGGAGGGGAAGTCAGTGCCCAGCTTGGACTTGTACTCAGCCTTGAACTGGCCAGCCAGCTCCTTCAGGTCCTCAGCAGTCAGCTCCACGTCCTGGGTAACACCCTTGCGCTCCTTCATCTCGTCAATGAGAACCTCGAAGTACTTCTTGCCGACTTCCATAACAACGTCGGAGTACATCTGGATGAAGCGGCGGTAGCAGTCGTAAGCCCAACGGGGATTGCCGCACTTGGTAGCCAGAACCTCCACAACTTCTTCATTCAGACCCAGGTTCAAAATGGTGTCCATCATACCAGGCATAGATGCCCGGGCGCCGGAACGGACAGAGACCAACAGAGGGTTCTCTTTGTCACCGAACTTCTTGCCGGTGATTTCTTCCAGCTTTTCTACGTACTGCATGATCTCAGCCTGAATATCGGCGTTGATCATACGGCCGTCTTCGTAATACTTGGTGCAGGCTTCGGTAGAGATGGTGAAGCCCTGGGGAACAGGCAGACCAATGTTGGTCATTTCAGCCAGGTTTGCGCCCTTACCGCCCAGCAGCTCACGCATGGAGCCATTGCCTTCGGTAAACAGGTAAACGTACTTGTGAGACATAGTAAATACCCCTTTCGTTTTTTGTCGGCATTTCTTCAGCCGATGTTATTTTTTGTCATTTCCTCTAAATGCCGGAATAGTATAGCACACTTGCGTGTAAAAAGCAAATACTTTTCCGCTTTTTTCCTTATTTTTATAAAGATTTTTGCAAAATTTCTTCAATGTGGAAGCAAAAAACAGACAAAGAAGGAAAATCGCTATGGCAAAAAGAAAGCCACAGCGATTTTACAAAAATCTAATATTCCCGGACAACAGCCTTTACAAGGCCGATAATTTGGGCATTTTTGCCGTCAATGGGGGCATACTCCGGGTTCTCCGGAAGCAGCCAGATCTCTCCGTTTTTTAAGGAAAGGCGCTTGACGGTAGCCTCGTCTTCCAGACGTGCCACCACGATCTGTCCGTCCAAAGCAGTCTGCTGGGGGCGCACGACTACCTT
>JAZQWQ010000123.1:0-2045 GCA_045632385.1 Faecousia sp. | reverse complement strand
TGTTCCCCTGCTGTATGGCTCTGTGGGTGAAATTATCACCGAAAAGTCCGGCCACCTGAACCTGGGTATCCCGGGCATTATGTACGTGGGCAGTATCGGCGGTGTTATCGGCGCATTTTTCTATGAAATGGCCTGCGATGCTGCCGGTGTGGCGCTGAACCCGGCTTTGGCCATTCTCATTCCCTTGCTGTGTTCCATCGCCTGCTCCGTAATTATGGGCCTGATCTACAGCTTCCTGACCGTCACCCTCCGTGCCAATCAGAACGTGACCGGTTTGGCGCTGACCACCTTCGGTATCGGTATCGGTAACTTCTTTGGCAGTTCTTTGACAAAACTTGCCAACTCCGACCTGCCCATCGTGGCACTGACCCGTACCAGTAATATCTACCGTACCGCACTGCCCTTTGCCGACGATTTGGGCTGGTTCGGTCAGATCTTCCTGTCCCACGATTTCCTGACTTACGGCTCGATCCTCATTGCCCTGATCGCAGCCTATGTGTTAAACCGTACCCGTGTAGGTCTGAACCTCCGGTCTGTGGGTGAAAACCCTGCTACCGCCGATGCCGCCGGTATCAATGTCACCCGCTATAAATATGTGGCAACTATGATCGGCAGTGCTGTTGCCGGTTTGGGCGGATTGCAGTATGTAGTTGCCTTTACCAACGGTGTCTGGTCTAACAACGGTTTCGGTGACCGTGGCTGGATGGCAATCGCCCTGGTTATCTTCGCCCTGTGGAAACCCACAATGGCAATTTGGGGTTCTTTCCTGTTTGGCGCGCTGTGTAATGCCAATAACTACATCCGCGGTTTGGGTACAGCCACCCAGGAACTTTTCAAAATGCTTCCCTACGTGGTCACCCTGCTGGTGCTGATCATCACCAGTATGCGGAAAAAGCGTGAACACCAGCCTCCTCAGAGTCTGGGACTTTCCTACTTTAGAGAAGATAGATAAACGAAAAAAACCCGTGGAATTTTCCACGGGTTTTTTATTTGTAAAATCTTAGTCCAAATAACGGCAGGCATTCATGGCAGCAATTGCGCCATCTGCTGCGGCCGTAACCACCTGACGGATGGTCTTGCTGCGGCAGTCGCCAGCCACAAACACACCGGGAGTCTGGGTGGTGCAATCCTCCAGAGAGTCGAAGTAGCCCCAGTTGTTCAGCTTTGCCAAGCCGGCAAAAGGCTCATTCTCCGGCTGGAGACCTACCGCCAGGAACGCGCCGTCCACATCAATCTCTGTGGTTGCGCCAGTTTCTTCGTTACGCAGCTGCAACCCGGAAAGCGCGCCGTCGGTGGTCTTATATCCGGTAACCACTGTGCTGAAAATGATCTCCACATTTTCCTTTTGGTGCAGCAGATCCGCAAGCTTCCTCTCGCCGGTAAAGTCTGCCAGGTTCTGCACGATGGTGACCTTGCTGCACACTTCGGAAAGCAGAAGCGCTTCCTGCATTGCGGAGTTGCCGCCGCCGATCATAGCCGCGTGCTGACCGGTGTAGAATGCGCCGTCGCAAACAGCGCAGAAAGAAATTCCGTTGCCGATGAGGTCTTCCTCCCCGGGCAGACCCAAGGTGCGGTGCTTCACACCCACAGCCAGGATCACAGCCTTGGCTTCAAAGGTGCTTCCCTCTTCCGTGGAAACCGCAAAGCCCTCCGCAGTCTTTTCCACAGAAACGACCTTTTCCAGTTCCACATCTGCGCCAAGAGCCATAGCCTGCTCCGTCAGCTTATCGGCAAACTCTGTGCCGGTGACTACCTGGAAGCCGGGAATATTCTCCACCTTGGGAGAGTATGCAATCTGACCGCCAAAGCCGTTCTTCTCAACGACCAACACCGTCTTACCTGCCCGCAGGGCATAAATTGCAGCGGTCAAACCAGCCGGGCCGCCGCCTACCACGATAATATCATGCATATAAATTCCTCCTCTTAAAAAAGCCTCCCCTGTGTAAGGGGAGGTGGCTTTTGCTACGCAAAAGTCGGAGGGGTTGTAACAATCCCCCAGACAAAAATCAAAGATTTTTGCCAGCCCCCTTTACACAAGGGGGCCT
>JAZQWQ010000122.1:0-6653 GCA_045632385.1 Faecousia sp. | reverse complement strand
CGGCTGTGACTGTGGCGGCAACGAGATCGCCGGTGGCGCTCCCTCCTTCTACAAGGGCGCTGCTGTCACGCCTCTGTACGACCCCATCTTCCTGCAGGTAAATAAGCTTCGCCAGAAGGTAGAAGCCGGCGCTATGTACGTGCAGACTCAAGGCATTTTCGACCTGGATGTGCTCAAACGCTTCCTGGAAGAAGTGGATAAGGCAAACATCAAGGTGCACGTGATGGCCGGTATCATCCCCCTGAAGGGCGCAGGTGGTGCAAAGTATATGAACGAGAACGTTCCCGGTATTGCTGTTCCCCAGGATATGATCGACAAACTCTCTGCTGCCGCTGCCGAAGGCAAGGAAAAGGGCATCAAGGGTCTGCCCGCAAAGCTGGGTATGGAAATGGCTGCCGAGATGATCGCCAAGATCAAGGACGAGAAGCTGTGTGACGGTGTGCACGTAATGGCCATCGGCGCAGAGAAGAACGTTCCCACCATCCTGGAAATGGCTGGCATTACTGTCTAATCTACATACTAAAAACCCGACCTGTCTTGACAGGCCGGGTTTTTTCTATATAATGAACAGAAGAGCATTACAGGAGGCTGCTATGGAACTTGCGAAAATTTTCTCTGACAATATGGTGCTGCAAGCCGGCAAGCCCATCCGGGTATTTGGTACCGGCAAGGGAACGGCAACCATCTCTTTTTGTAATATAACCAGAACGGTCCAGGCTACAGACGATCGTTGGGAAGTAGAATTTCCCCCAATGCCCTACGGCGGCCCGTACTGTATGCAAGCTGATTTGGACGGAACTATTACACAAATCCAAAATATCATGGTGGGCGAAGTCATTCTCTTTGCCGGACAGTCCAATATGGCTTTCTGCCTGAAAGAAGAACAATTCGACTTTGATACTGCACAAGACAATCTCCAGATCCGCAATTTCATTTTACCCACCAACGAAAAATCTGCGGCCATTACCAATTGCTGGCAATTTTGCAAAAAAGAAAATTTGCAAAAATGGAGCGCTGTAGGCTATCACGCAACCGTACAACTGGCCAAAGAAACAGAAGCTACCATCGGCATGATTGAGCTTGCCCAGGGTGCATCCATCATTCAAAGCTTTATGAACCCGGCACTGTTCGAAGTACATCCGGAAATTGCCCTTTCCCAGGAAGAAATCAAGCTTTTGAACCACACCCACGATAATTACTTCTGGAACGAATACAGCCACATTTACCACAATCATTTCGTCAGCATTGTGCCTTTCTCTGTTGGCAACATCGTGTGGTATCAGGGCGAAAGCAACGCGACGGGAATAGAAGCGCCTCTGTATAAAGATATGCTCAAAGTGTTCCTGCAAATGCTCCGGACAGAACTCCGGGATGAAGCCATTTACGTAGTGGTTGTGCAGATTTGCGACTATCTTCCCAGAGCAAACAGCCCAGCCTGGAAAACCATTCAGGATGCGCAGATAAAAATTCAGCAAGAGCTTGCAAACGTAGTTACCGTTACAAGCAAAGACGTCTGCTCTCACGATAATATCCATCCCCCTTATAAAGGCGACCTGGGCAAAAAGGTTGCTGCTCAAATTCATTTTGGCAAATAACAAAATCCCGGAATGTGTCACATTCCGGGATTTCTTTATAACTGATCCAGGTTCAAACTAAAAGCGGGCAGACAGTTTTCGATAAACCAGTCAAGCTCCGGCTGGTGCAATTGTTTCATAATTGTCATTGTCTGAGTAGCGGCAGAGTCAAACTCCGTATTGCCACCCTTTTGTTCTTCCACACATTTAATATACGCAGAAAGCTTATCCGCCGCCTTGACGATGGGAAGAAGCGCCTCATCACTTTCCAGCACATAGCTTTCGTAGCTGCTGCGAAGTTCCTGGGGCAGCATATCCAAAAGCCGGTTTCCGGCAATATGCTCTACCTGCTTATAAGCGTCCTTAATATCCGGATTATAATATTTAATAGGTGTAGGCAGATCGCCGGTGAGAATTTCCGAGGCATCGTGGTACAGCGCCGCCACGGCGCATTTGTCCGGGTCAGGGCCATCCAGATGGAGAATGTCCCGACGGATCAGTGCCAAAGCGTGGGCCAGCACCGCCACTTGATGGGAATGTTCCTGAATATTCTCCGAAAAAGTATTCCGCATCAGTCCCCAACGGGTGATATACCGCATTCTGCCAAGGAGCGCGTAAAATTCGTTAGCCATAATATTCCTCAATCATCTTCTTTAACATTCGGGGCAACTTGGCAGCCTCGTCACAAAAATGCTTGCCGCCGGCTTTTTCCAGACAGTCCTGATCCCGGAATCCCCACAGCACACTCAGGCAAGGCACCTGGGCATTTCGTGCGGTTTCCACATCCACCTCACTGTCACCCACATAGATGCACCCATCCAGCTGCAAGTCTTTCATAGTTTCGTAAATCATATCCGGCGCCGGCTTCCGGGGGCATCCGGCCTGTTCACCCCGGGCATAAATGTCACCGAAATAGAACTTGCACATAGTTTCCACCGCACTATGGTGCTTATTGGAAACAATGGCGATGGGATATTCTGCCTTCAGACTTTCCAAAACCTGCAAAATTCCGGGATATGGGCCGGTTTTGTCCTGATTGTGTTGTGCGTAATAGGCCTGATAGGTTTCCAAAAATGTGTCCAGATCCGGATCGGTTGCCTTTCCGGGCAGGGACAAGCGCAGAAGCTGCTTCACACCGTTTCCCACAAAGCTGCGGATCTCCTCCAGGGTTCGGGTAGGGCAACCATAATAGGTCAAGGCATAATTCACTGCATCCTTTAAATCTTCCAAGGTATCCAACAGCGTGCCGTCCAAATCAAACAAAATGCCAATTTTCATTTACAGACCCCTTGCTTTCAGCGCCCGGATATCCTGACCCATAAAGGGCAGATTGGTAAATTCACCCTGCAAACGGGAAGCGATCTGAGGGGAATAGCGCTTGGCAATCTCCTCGTTGTTCAGGTTGGTGGAAATCAGCATAGACTTGCCAGCCAGCAACCGTTCGTTCAGCAACGCATACAATGCCGCCGTGACGAAATTGCCCGGCATCTCTGTGCCCAGATCGTCGATGATCAGCAAATCGCAGGACGAGAACTTTTCACATTCCACACGGGTGGTATCGTCGGGATTAAAACGGTTTTTCTCCAGCTTTGCAAACAACTCCGGGGCGCTTTCATAGGCGATACTGCAGCCCTTATTGGCCACTTCCCCGGCAATGCAAGCTGACAAAAAGGTCTTGCCCAAACCGGTGTAGCCGCAGAACAGCAGATTGCCGCTGCCGGGAGCAAAGTCCCGGGCATACCGCTGAGCGATCTGCAAATTTTTCTGCATCAGCACCCGGGGACTGACACCCACATTTCTATCCACCGTATCCGGGTAGTAATCCAACCGGAAATCACTGAAATTCTCCCCGCCCCGGGTCAGCCGGGTCAGGGTCTTCATCTGTTCCTGACGACAAAGCTTTGCCAAACAAGCGCACATATTGCTGCCCAGGTAGCCACTGCCGCCGCAATGGGAACAGACCACTTCCTCTTCCAGGAAATTTTCCGGGAAGTTTTCTGCCAAAATTGCTTTCCGTTCCTGCTGCAACGCAAGGTTTGCCTGCTTTAATTCTTCCATCGCCGCCTGAGGATCGCCACCTTCCGCAAATACGGTTTTGGCCGCCAAAGACATTGACAGCCGCAGCTGCTTATCAATCTCACGCAAACGCGGCATCTTTTCATAAGCCTCCTGAAGGCGCTGGTTATACCGGGATTGGGCATCTGCCTTTTGCTGTGCCAAAATCCCCTTGGCTCTTGTTAAAATATCTGCACTGTAGGACATTGCTTATCCCTCCTGCAATAGTTTTTGAATGGCATCCAGCTCCGCCTGACCCAGCTGACCGGATGCGCCCTTGGGAACCGGTTTTTTATCCCGTTCCTTCACCTGCTGGGCAGTATGTAAGCCAGCCTCGTGCCACCGGGTCAAAATCGTGTTCATATAGCCCCAGGCCATATTGCCTGTATTCAGGCAGGTACGCTCATAAGCCAAGGCGAAGGCATCCATAGAAAAGCCCATTTCCAGCCAGGCATTTGCAAATTTTTCCTCCCCGGCAGTAAGCTTTCTGCCGTAGATCTGCAGCACCTTCATCAGCTGTCCCAACTGGCTGCTGCGCACATTCTGCCGCTGGATAAAAGCCGCGGCCTCTTCCATGGTGTCGATCCCCTGTTCTGCCCAGGCATAGGCCTCTTTCTCAATGGTACGCAAAGAGGGGTTTCGGTGGTTGCCACGCTGGCGGTTTCTGTCCTTGCAGTAGCTTACCAACACGCACACTACATCCGGCGCCAAGCCCAGATAGCGGATAAAGCCCAGAATGATCTTCATTTCCTCAGTGTTCAAAGGTCTTCCCAACAGCCGCTGAATCTCTCCGTATAAAGCCCGGAAATCCCGGTCGGTATCCATGGCGCAAAGGATATCCTGCTCAGAATACTCCGGCCGCTGCATCGGCGCCACCAAGGTCTTCTCCTGTCCATACAGATCCAGCTGGCGCAAAGTCGCCAACGCGCAACTGACCCGGGATTGGCTGATATTCAGTTTTTCCGCTGCCGTCTCCGGGGCATTCCCACCCTGCAGATACAGATACAAAAGCGCCGCATCCGCACTGGCGGTAGCAAGCAGCTTTCGCAGGTCAGGTTGGGTGATATGGACTTCCGTTGTGTTCATTGGGTTCTCCTTGGTTTTTCGTCATTTGCTGTCATTATAACACAGGTTTTTCCCGGTTACAACCGCAAAACCCGGAAGAAAACGTAAAAAAACCGTGCCTTTTTTTGGCAGTTCCCCACATCTTGTGGTCAAAAAGAAAAAGCCCCCAAAATGGGGGCATTGTTTATTCGCAGCATTGGGCCGTACGGCCGGTGATACTATTGACTTGCAGTACAGACTGCACCGTTCTTGTGGTGGCTACTACCGGCTGCACACTCTCCACAGGGCTTACGTGCAGCACCCGGCGGGCGCATAAGTAATACTTTGCATAGTAGGGGCTGTCCAGACTCTCCACCACCACACCGTGCCGGGCGGAGTGGATCATCTTGTTGTCCCCAATGTAAATACCCACGTGGGTGGCCGGATGTCTGTTGCCGGTCTTCTTGAAAAATACCAAGTCGCCTATCTGCAGAGCATCTGTAGGAATGATCACACCATCGGGCAGCTGGGTAGAAGCGGTGCGGTGCATGGAAAAGCCCAGCTTTTTCAGCACGTAGCTGGTAAAGCCGGAGCAATCGAAGCCCCGGGGAGAGTTGCCGCCGTAACGGTAGCGAGTGCCTAACTGTTCCTTTGCAAGACTGTAAATGCTGTCCCGCATTGCCAACGCATCCTCATAGGATGCATATGTGATCTTACCGGTGTTGGGTTCGCCCGCCTGACAGTTTACATAATATTCCCCGTCCCGTTGTTCCACCTGACTTTTGAGAATATATCCTGTCATATCGTAACAATCGATCTGATAGTAGCCGTTTTTTTCTTTTAATATCTTCAGTTTGGTGCCGTTTTCCATCTGGCCAATGGGATCACTGCGACTGCTTGTGCCATTACGCACAATGGCTGTCACGCTGTACGCTGCGCTGTCATCTGTCTGCACAGCAAATACCGGCTGCGCCATACACAGCAGGCTCAAAGCACTCAGCACCAGACACAATATGCGCAAGCCCATTTTCCGTGTTCCAGTCATAACCTCAATTCCTTTCAAATATTTGCAATTCTGTAACTAATTTATTACAAATCGTTACAAAGTATACCATACGTGTTACCATTTGTCAACCCCTTTTCCCCGGCAAATTAAACAGTATCCCTGTTTGCACCTGTTTTATGCCGCTATTTTATGGCTTGTGTGGAGGAAAATTGTCAAATTTTTTCAGAAAAATCCCACACCGAAATAGTTACAAAATCGATGTGGGACAGAAATATTTTTAACTTTCCATTTGGCTGCCTAAAAATCCGGCTACCGTTTGTGCAAGTCGCTGATCAGATTCTGCCAATGCCTGGGCATTTTCCTCCAGCAAGAACATCACGCTGCCGATCAGGTCTCCCTGACACAGAATAGGGCTTGCAACACCCAAATGATACTTTTCCGAGTTTTCCGATGCCCGGAGCATTGCGCTTCCCGGGGTATAAAGGTAGTTCTTCCGGTTCTCCATCAGCTTGTCCAGTTCCTGGGAGTTGGGCTTTTCCAAAAGTTCTCGCTTGGATGCGCCGGCCAGGGCAATAATGCTGTCCCGGTCAGACACCGCCGCCACCAAACCGGTGTTGTTGTGGATCGCCTCACACATCTGGGCTGCAAACTCCTGCATCTCCCCCATAGGCGAATACTTCCGGAAGATCACCCCACCGTCTTTCTCTGTGTAGATCTCCAACGGATCACCCTCACGAATCTTGAGGGTTCTTCTGATTTCTTTGGGAATCACAATACGCCCGAGGTCATCAACACGGCGTACAATACCAGTAGCTTTCATATATATCTATCTCCTTATTTTACAAATTACGATGCTATTATTTGTAAAAGGGGAAGATTTATACTGTCCAATGGTCATTTTGTTATTTCAATCTCTTATTAAACAGAAATGCTGTTTTTAGGTTAGGAACCACGTTTTCCAGATGTGCAAACGC
>JAZQWQ010000121.1:0-8505 GCA_045632385.1 Faecousia sp. | reverse complement strand
AAATGGATAATTTTGTTATATAATGGGGATATCCTAATTTTCTAAGGAGGGCCTGTCCGTGCCAAACAACACCCACGACCCGAAATTAAAAGAACGCATCCAAAAGCTGGAAAAACGTGACCACTGGTCAGAGCATATCTTCCGCAGAATTCTCCACGTCATTGAACGTATTATTGCCGTGATTACTCTGATTGTGCTGCTGATCTCCCTTGGTTACGAAATATTCTCTGCCGTTACTGTTCCAAATTATTTGGCAGACAGCAGTACATATCTGCACAACGTGTTGACCATCGTGGTCGGTCTGGAGTTTGTGCGTATGCTTATTGACACCACCCCGGCCAGCATTCTGGAAGTGCTGACGGTGGCGATCACCCGCCACGTCATTTTAAGTCACGATGACCCCTGGAGCAATGTGGCTTGCGTGGCCTGCATCGCAGGACTTTTCGCCATCCGCCGCTTCCTCATCCGCCGTACCGAGCTGAAAGAAGAAATGGTCGAGCAAGAATAATTTATGCCCACCGGATATCCGGTGGGCACACTCTTTTATGTAAGGATAACTGACTGCCACGCACCGAAAGGTGCTCGCAGTGACAGTGCTATACGCAACAATTCTCAAACTTTCTCCGTCATTGCGAAGCCAGTGCCGCAACACTGGCTGTGGCAATCAGCTCCTCAAAGGATATTTACTGACTGCCACGGGTCTACGACCCTCGCAGTGACAGCGATTATCGAAACATTTCCTAATCTTTCTCCGTCGTTGCGAAGTTTACAACGCAAGCTGTGGCGCCCAAGGACGAAGTCCGCGGAAGTGCCAATGGGTGCAATCAGTTTTCCAATTGGTCTATTATCCCTCGTAGGGGGTCACACCGAAGGAGGACAGCCATTCCACACTCGGTCGCTCTGTTGGGTCGGATATTCTTACGTAAACAAACGCTCCATCTTCTTCTGTGAACATATGAATAAGATAGGGAACGGTTTGGGATGTTCCTCCGATTACCGACGCTAAGCGATATTCTTCTGCCACATATATCGTTCTGTCTTCCTGGCAAATCTCATATTTTATAAGCTTGAACTCTGCGCGATCGGTTTTGTAGAATATTTGTATTCCCTCCGGATCGTAACTCTTTGTCTCCTGAAAATCGTATCCGTTATCGGTACTCGGCGCAAGCTTATACTCTGTCTTGTAGAGATAATCGTAATCCTTTGCAGTTTTGCAGCTAACAAAGCAACTTTCTGTCAATTGACTGTCCAGGCTAAATGTATAGCTGTCCCCTTCCCAATTGACTTGACGAAGCGTCACATCTTCAGGCATACGCACGTCGTATAGATTGTCTAAATCACAGATTTCCACCGTGCCGCAATTTGCCATACATTTCAACTGCAAAGCGCACAGCTCGTAGTCATCAAAAGCCCCGCTTTCGAACTTCTTCTTCATTTGCGCGATGCTGGTAAACGGCAAAGAAACACTCGAATAGCGGCCGATATCAGAAATTGCACGTTCACCAAGAAGGTATGTATTGAAGGATATGTAGTGTTTTCCGTCTACTTCGATAATGTCATAGGGCTTTTCCCCGCAAGCCGTGGCACAGATAATTGTAGAGCAAATGATTAATAGAACAAGTATCCGTTTTAGCATACTACAACCTCCAATCAAGATCGTGCGAAAGGTATCGGTCAGCTTCTTTTTTGTTACAGTGCTTCTACAAAGGACAGCATTTTGTCCTTGGGGATGACGGTGGTATGCAGTTCTTTTTTCTGCTGCAAGCCTTGCAGATTGCCAGGAACCGGCACACCGGTAAGCTTGCTCAAGTATTCCATCTGCTGGAATTCGTCCAGGCCGTCAATCTCCTCCAAAGCAGAAAGCACAGAGGCCGGGAACTTGTAGGGAGATGCAGTGGACAGCACCACCATAGGGGCAGTGTCCCCGGTAGCAGCCACGTAATCTTCTGCCACTGCCCAGCCGGCAGCGGTGTGGGTATCGCAGAGGTATTTCTGCTCGTGCCATACCTTACCGATGGTCGTTCTGGTCTTTTCGTCGTCACAGTAGCCAGCCCAGAATTCTTCTGCGATGGCTGCTTTCAGGGCTTCTGGAACGGTGTAGAAGCCGTCCTTATTGAGGCTTCCCATCAGGCTTGCCACCAAGTCGGTATCTTCGCTCATCAAATACAGCAGCCGCTCCAGATTGGAGGACACCAGGATGTCCATAGAGGGAGAAATGGTCTTATGCAAGGGTCTGCGACGGTCGTAAGTACCGGTGGTAATGAAGTCCGTCAGCACGTTATTGGCATTGGAAGCGCAGATCAGCTTGCCTACGGGCAGACCCAGCTTCTTTGCCAGGTAACCGGCCAAAATGTCACCGAAGTTGCCGGTGGGAACGCTGAAGTTCACCTTGTCGCCCATTTTGATTTGGCCACGACACAGAAGGTCTGCATAGGCCTTGAAATAGTAAGTGATCTGAGGCGCAAGGCGGCCGATGTTGATAGAGTTGGCGGTAGACAGCCGCTTGCCAGGAACACCGGAAGCAAACAAATTCTTCACACCGGTCTGGGCATCGTCAAAGTTACCTTCCACAGCGCAAACGTGGACATTATTGCCCTCCTGGGTGACCATTTGGGCACGCTGCACCTTGGACACACCACCGTCGGGATAGAACACGCAAATGCCCACACCGGGAACATCTGCAAAGCCGGCCAAAGCCGCCTTGCCGGTATCACCGGAGGTGGCGGTCAGGATCATAATCTCTTCTTCCATACCCTTAACTGTCTTTGCTTTGGTCAGAAGCTGAGGCAGCATACAAAGGGCCACGTCCTTAAAAGCCGAGGTAGGGCCACGGAACAATTCCAGCACGGTGAATTTATCGGTGTCTACCGTGGGAGTCAGCTCTTCCGTTTCAAATTTTCCGGTGTAAGCATTTTCCACCAACGTCTTCATATCCGGCACATCCGGAAGCATTGCGCCAATGAGCCGGGTGGCCATTTCCATGGTAGTTTCCTGCAGACAAGCCGCCACATCTACCGTCGGCAGCTGCTCCGGTACATACAGGCCGCCATCCGGGGCCAGACCGTTTAACACGGCCTGGGCGCTGTCGACCGTATTGTTCTTGGATCTTGTGGAGTGATACAGCATAATAAGCCTCTCTTTTCTTGCCAAAAAGCACAAAAACAGGCGAAAAATTTTCCTATCTCTTGTTTTTCAGCGGTATTGCATTTTTTGTAGCTATATGATATACTGTTTCCGGTAAAAAAGCAAGTGTTTTCCGCAAAGGTGCAGTTGCTTTGTAAATGATAAAAAGAACGGACGAGGTTGGGAAGAATGAATATTGGACTTTTGGGTTTTGGTGTCGTTGGCAGAGGCGTATACGACCTGACCGCCGAGCGCGACGATATGCAGGTAAAGAAAGTAGTTTGTCTGGAGGAAATTAACCTGCCGGACGCTGAGGTTACCAAGGATTTCCAGTCTGTGCTGGATGACAAGAGCATTGACACTGTGATCGAAGCAATGGGCGGTTTGCACCCGGCTTACGAGTTTGTCAAGGCTGCCATTCTGGCCGGCAAAAATATTGTCACCTCCAATAAGGCTTTGGTGGCTACTTTCTATGACGAACTGATCCCCCTGGCAAAGGAAATGGGTGTGCAGTTCCGCTGCACCGCTGCCGTTGGCGGCGGTATTGGCTGGCTCAGCGAATTGGAGCGCGCCCGCCGTATCCAGAAGATTGAGCAGGTTGGCGGCATTATGAACGGCACCTGCAACTATATTCTCGACTCTATGACCCGTCTGAATTTGGGTTATGACGAAGCATTGAAGCAGGCACAGGCTCTTGGCTATGCCGAAGCCAACCCCACCACCGACGTGGATGGCATCGACACCTGGCACAAGCTGATTTTGTCTTCCAATATTGCTTTTGGTGTCAGCGTGGAGTCTGAGAGCGTACCGGCTGCCGGTATTCGTCACATCACTGCAGAGGACGTGAAGAACTTTGCAGACCACGGTTATGTATGTAAGCTGGTTTCCACCGGCATCTACGACGGCAGCAAGCTGTCTGCCTTTGTCCAGCCCACCTTGTTCAGCCAGGGCGAGCCGGAAGCTGCTGTTACCGCAAACTACAACCTGATCACCCTGATTGGCAGTGCCTCCGGCCGTATGAGCTTCTATGGTCAGGGCGCAGGCCGTTACCCCACTGCATATAATGTGGTGCAGGACTGCGCAGATGTGCTGGCACAGAAGGGCTTCTACAGCCCCTACGGTGGCAAGGTCGCCGCAGACAACAGCCTGACCCGTCAGTTCTACATCCGGGGCGACAAGGACAGCTTCCTGGAAGCAAACACCCAGGAAACCTGGGGCAATGCCGTTGTTACCAAGCCCATTGCCGTAAATGAAATGCACGCATGGCTGCAAAAGCACCCCGGCACTTTCCTGGCAGCGCTGCCCACTGAATAAGAAAGTAGGATTTTCTCCATGTTGAAAGTTACAAAATTCGGCGGCTCTTCCATGGCCGACGCAAACCAATACCGCAAGGTCAGAGATATCGTCCTTGCTGACCCGGAACGAAAAGTTGTGATCGTTTCCGCCGCCGGCAAGCGTAATTCTGAAGACCACAAGCTGACTGACCTTCTGTATTTGTGTCACGCACACACCAAGTACGGTGTGGCCTGTGACCCCATTTTTGATATGATCACCTCCCGTTACATCGAGATCCGGGATACCCTGGGTCTGCAGGTGGACTTGGAAAGTGAGTTCGCCCAGCTGAAAACACGGCTGGATGCAAAGGAAGTTTCCGAAGACGAGCTGGCCAGCCGTGGCGAGTACTACTCCGCCAAGCTGATGGCAGCTTTCCTGGACTTTGAGTTTGTGGATGCAGCAGACTGGATCGTCTTTAATATGGACGGTACGGTGGATAAGGAAGTTTCCTATGCGGCTCTGAAGAAGTTAGGCCACGGCAAGGGTATCGTCATCCCCGGCTTCTACGGTGCAATGCCCGATGGCAGAATTCGCACCTTCTCCCGTGGTGGCAGTGATATTACCGGTGCTTTGGCTGCTGCGGCTTTGGATGCTACCGTATACGAAAACTGGA
The DNA here is from genome assembly GCA_045632385.1 of Faecousia sp. Classification (GTDB taxonomy): domain Bacteria; phylum Bacillota; class Clostridia; order Oscillospirales; family Oscillospiraceae; genus Faecousia. The sequence continues at coordinate 3,434 of JAZQWQ010000121.1, read as the reverse complement.
CAGACGTTTCCGGTATTCTGATGGCTGACCCCCGGATCGTAGAAAATCCCCAGCCCATTCCGGAAGTTACTTATGATGAACTGCGGGAGCTGAGCTATGCCGGTGCGCAGGTGCTGCACGAAGGCACCATCCAGCCTGTCCGGGAAAAGGGTATCCCCGTCAACATCCGTAATACCAACGAGCCTACGGCCCGGGGTACATTTATTCAGGAAGATTTCGAGACCGAAACAGATCCCAACCGGATCATCACCGGTATCACCGGCAAGAAGGACTTCTCCATCATCACCATGTTCAAGCGTGGTATGACCAGCCAGGTGGGTGTTCTGCGCAAGGTTCTGTCTGTGCTGGAAAAGCGAGGCATTTCCGTGGACTTCGTTCCCAACGGCATCGACAACGTATCCCTGGTGGTGCGTACCGAAGCCCTCTCCAAGCATTTGTACACCATTATGTCCCAGATCGAGCAGGACGTACAGCCTGACCGTCTGGAGGTTCTGGACAACATTGCTGTGATTGCAGCGGTTGGTCACCGGATGGCATTCCGTCCCGGTGTTTCCGGCAAGATTTTTGCAGCGCTGGGCGAAGCCGGCATCAATATCCGTATGATCAACCAGGGCCCGGATGAGCTGAACATCATCTTCGGTGTGGACAATAAGGACTTCGCCGATGCGATCCGGGTGTTGTATAACAGTTTTGTAAAGTGAGGTAATTCCAATTGCGTAAGTTATATACCGTTGCGATCCTGGGTGCTACCGGTGCCGTGGGTCAGGAAATGATGAAAATTTTAGAGGAACGTGACTTCCCTGTCGGCAAGCTGATTCCTCTGGCCAGCGCCCGTAGCGCAGGCAAGACTCTGAAGTTCAAGGGCGAAGACGTGACCATCGGCTTGGCCTGTGACGAAGCTTTCGAGGGTGTGGATATCGTTTTGGGCGCTGCTGAAAATGATATCGCAGAAAAGTTTGCTCCTGCCATTATCAAGGCCGGTGCTGTGTTCGTGGATAACTCCTCTGCCTTCCGTATGGATCCCAACGTGCCGCTGGTCGTTCCCGAGGTCAACCCCCAGGACGTGGCTTGGCACAAGGGCATTATTGCCAACCCCAACTGTTCCACCATCATCACCGTTACCGCTGTTAATGCGCTGAATAAGATCTCCCCCATCCGCACTATGACCGCCTCTACTTATCAGGCTGTTTCCGGTGCCGGTGCCGGTGGTCCTATTGAACTGATGGGCGAAGTGGAAGCCCTGTCCAAGGGTGAAGCTTACGAGCCCAAGATCTTCCCCTATCAGATCGCTTTCAACCTGATCCCCCAAATCGGTGGAGAGAAGGAACAGGGCTACACCAGCGAGGAAATGAAGCTGCACTACGAAGGCCGGAAGATCATGCATCTGCCGGAGCTGAAGGTCAACTGCACCTGTGTGCGTGTTCCCGTTGTCCGCAGCCACTCCATTTCCGTTTCTATGCACTTTGATGTGCCTGTGACCGTAGAGCAGGCTCGTGAGGTCATTGGAAGCGCTCCCGGCTGTAAGCTGGTAGACGATCTGGCTTCCAAGCAGTATCCTATGCCTTTGGATACCACCGATCAGGACATCGTGTTCGTTGGTCGTATCCGTCCGGACATTACCGACGAGTGTGGTCTGACCCTGTGGTGCTGCGGCGACCAGGTTCGCAAGGGCGCTGCAACAAATGCCATCCAGATTGCAGAACTTCTGGTAAAATAAGGACAAAAAATCTCCCCGTATGGGGAGATTTTTTATGCTCAGCTTTCATATAATTCCACTGCGTTGAGAAGACCCCGCAGATAGCCCACAGCGTTTGCACGGGCAGTATGTCCCCACCGGGTATCGGTAGTTAAGAACGGCACGTGGTCATCCAGCATTAAGCCGTCATAGCCTGCCTTGTACAGCGCCCGCATAATCTTAGCCGGGTTCATACGGCCTTCGCCCAGGAAGCACTCCTGGAAGTCTTCCACTGTTCCCTGCACATCCCGGAAATGCACCATATGCACCTTACCCCGGGTGACAAATTCCTCGATCATTTCTAAGACTGTTTCCTCGCCACCTAGCTGGGAGAATGTACCAATGCAGAAGTTGATGCCGAAAGCCTCGCTGTCGGCGATTTTTTCTGCCTTACGGAAATCGTCCGGACAAATAAAAATACGATCCACACCGGCAACATTCCGGATTGGGGGATCAGAGGGATGGACGATCAGCTTTACACCGGCTTTTTCCGCCTCGGGCATAACCGCTTTGGCAAAATACTCGTAGTTCTTCCAAAGTCCCTCGGCATCCGGGAACTGGTTTTTCATATCCACCATATGCTTGGCGCTGACGGTGTAGGCATTGACACCGGCTTCGGCCTGCTGACTATTGAACGCAGAAACCTTTGCGCCGCCACGAGCCGGGGCGGTAATGCTGGTGCGCCAAGCCCAAGTGGGGCAGAAATGATGTCCCAACACCGGAATACCCACCTGGCCCATATTGCGGATGGTCTTTATATAATTTTCGATCTGTTCGTCCCGTCCGGGTGTGCCCAGCATAATTTTATCGAAGAACCGAACCGGAACGTTCTCAATCATACTGAGCTTCAGGTCAAACTTTTCGGTGTACTCCTTCAGCCAGGTCAGCGCCCGCACTGTCCAGAAGTCCTCGTCCTCTGTGGCAATGGGCGGTGTATTAAAATGAAAGCCCTCAGAGCCTAACTGCTTGGCCATAATCAGCGCATCGTCGTTAAACTCCTTAATGGCACCCATAATGATCTTCATATCAATATCCTCCTGCAATCAGGCAATCCATACCACCGTCTACGAACATTACAGAGCCTGTCATATTTTGAGAGTTCTCTGATGCCAAGAAGAAGGCGATATTGCCCAAATTTTCCTTGGTGGTAATGGTCTGCAGCGGCACCAGCTTCCGGCGCTCCTCTGCCTCCTTGGGATCCATTTCCTCATACCGAGTCGTCCAGATCGGGCCGGGGGCAATGCAGTTGACCCGGATGCCGTAAGGAGCAAAATCAATGGCCAGCGCCTTGGTCATAGAGCGAATTGCGCCCTTGCTGGCCACATATGCGCTGCGCTCGGGAAGGGCATCCTTGTAGTTTACAGAACCGATGAAAATAATCGTACCCTCTTTTGCCTTGCCGGTGCGGATCATCTGCGCTGCCGCTTTCCGGGCCGGGAGGAAATAGCCAACCACATTGGTCATCAGCACCTCTGTCCAATCCTCGGCAACCACTGTCAGGGGGTTCATCCAGCGACCTAAGTTGGCCGCATTGCAAATCACACTGTCCAGCTCCAAGCCAGCCTTTTCGATTTTCTCAAAGAGAACTTCCACGTCCTCCTTGGCATTGGCAGGATTATAGCCAAAACCATAACAAGGCACACCGAATTCTTCCGTCAGTTCCTGAGCCTTTGCCTGGGCATCTGCCTCCACACGGCTG
>JAZQWQ010000120.1:0-4410 GCA_045632385.1 Faecousia sp. | reverse complement strand
TGGTTTGGGAAGAAGATGGGTTGGTTTTGGGCTATGCCTATGGCAGCTTGCCCTTTGCCCGGACCGCTTATCAATGGAGCGCAGAAGCCTCCATCTATCTGTGTCCCCAGGCAAAAGGACAAGGCATCGGCAAAAAATTATATGCTGCGCTGGAGGACCTTTTGCAAAAGCAGGGATATAAGAAGGTCTTTGCCATCATCACCACTGCTAACGCAGATTCTATCGCCTTTCATCAGGCGGTGGGCTACCGGTATGTGGCCACGCTGCCGGATTGCGGCTTTAAGTTTGGCGCCTGGTACGGCACGGTCTGGATGGACAAGGAACTCAACACCTGGGACACTCCGCCCCGGGAACCGATTTCCATACAACAGCTTTTATAAAGGATAGGATATTATGATCAAAAAAACTGGCAAGCAATAAAATATTTGCAATTTGCGGCGCAATTTTCTGCTGCGCTTTGTGGGGTATTTCCACCCCGATTGTGAAGATGGGTTACGGTTATATCGACGAAACCCACGTTCCGTCTCTGCTTTTGTGGGTCGGTGCGCTGTTCCTGGTTTCAGGACTTCTCACCGTAGTGCTTTACAGTGCGCTTTCAAAAAAGTTTGTATTCCTCAAAAAGGAAAGCTTAAAGGGCGTTGCCATCGTTTCAGTTCTGCAGACCGTTTTGCAGTACGCTCTGTTGTACATAGGTCTGTCCCACACCACCTCGGTGAAAGGCGCGATCCTGAAAAGCACCGACGTATTCTTTGTGGCGCTGATTGCAAGCCTGATCTTTAAACTGGAAAAGCTGACTGCCTAAAAGCTGATTGCCTGTATTATCGGTTTCTTAGGCATTATCGTAATGAACCTGAACGGCTTAAATCTGCAGTTTAGTCCCTTAGGTGACGGTTTGGTCATCATTGCGATGGTTGCCTACTCTTTTTCCGTGGTAATGACGAAGCTGTTTGCCCAAAAGGAAGACCCGATCATTCTGTGCGGCTACCAAATGGGTCTGGGCGGCATTGTGCTGCTGTCAGAAAAAGGCGGCGTAGCAACGGTCAACCTGGTAATTGCGCTGGTTTTGGTTTGCGCCGGTATTCTCCTGTGGGGTTACGAAAAAACAACGAAGGCGTAAGCCTTGCACGAAAGAAAGGATGGGTTTTATGCAGCATATTCCCTTTGGAAAAAGTGGCTTGCAGGTGCCGAATGTTGCGGTAGGATGTATGCGCATCCGGAATATGACCGAAAAGGAAGCCTCTGCCTTTGTGGACACCGCCTTACAATATGGCGCAAATTTCTTTGACCATGCCGATATTTACGGCGCCGGTGCCAGCGAAGAGATCTTCGGCAAAGCAATGGCACACTTAAGCAGAGAAGATTTACTGATCCAGTCCAAATGCGGCATTCGCAAAGGGCAGTACGATTTTTCGTACGAGCATATTGTAGGCTCTGTTGAGGGCAGTCTGAAACGGCTTGGCACAGAATATCTGGATGTTCTGCTTTTGCACCGTCCGGATGCGCTTATGGAGCCGGAAGAGGTTGCGCGGACTTTTGCGCACCTGAAAGAAAGCGGAAAAGTTCGCCATTTTGGTGTTTCCAACCACAACCCTTATCAAATACAGCTATTACAAAACGCGCTGGATATGCCCCTTTGCGCCAATCAAGTGCAGTTTGGCATCGGTCACACGCCGATGATCAACGCAGGTATCAATGTAAACATCCACAATGAGGCAAGTATCAACCGAGATGGCGGCGTGTTGGATTTCTGCCGGCTGAACAACATTACCATACAGCCCTGGTCGCCGATGCAGTTCGGATTTTTTGCCGGCTGCTTTATCGACCACGACAACTTCCCGGAGCTCAATGCTGTGATGGAGAAAATCGCCGTCCAATATGGCATATCCAAAACAACGTTGGCGATTGCCTGGATCTTACGCCATCCTGCAAAAATGCAACCGGTTACCGGCACAACAAATCTCAACCGTCTGCGCGATTGCCTGAAAGCCGGAGAAATTTGCATTACCAGGGAAGAGTGGTATGAAATCTATCGCGCTGCAGGAAACAAGTTACCTTAAAAATCAACATAGGGAGATAAGAATGCAACAAGTAAAACGAAGCCCTGCGGCGGATTTGATACGAATTCTGGCATTGTTTTTAGTAATCTCGGTTCATTTTTTCTTAAACAATGGGTTCTACACACAAATTGTTGAAAACAAACGGATGTATGTTATGACCATTATGCGGTCTTTTTTCATTATTTGTGTTCCGCTGTTTATTATGCTCTCCGGTTATCTGCTGCGAAAGAAGCAGCTGGAAAAAAGTTACTACAAACGGATTTTCAAAATTGTTATTACCTATCTTTTAGCAAGCCTGATGTGTGTGGCATATGCTGTTGTTTTTCAGGAAAAGGATCTGTCTGCAAAAGATATCGTTTTGAACATCCTAAAGTTTAAGGCAGCAAAGTATAGCTGGTACATAGAGATGTATATGGGCTTGTTCTTGCTGATCCCGTTTTTAAATATCGCGTATAATAATCTGCCGTCGAAAAAAAGCAAAATCTGGCTGATTATTTCGATGGTTATTTTAACCTCCTTACCGGCTGTTTTGAACATCTATGATTTAACCTCTTTCAATTGGTTGGCCCAGCCGTCTTCCACAACAACGATGAATAAGGTGATTCCGGCCTGGTGGCAAACGCTTTATCCTGTGACCTACTACTTTATAGGCTGTTACCTTAGCGAATATGGTTTGAAAATCAACAAAGCGCTCAATTTTCTTCTCATCCTTCTTTGGGGCACACTGTCCGGCATCTATTGCTGCTGGCGATCTTATAAAGTTAAATTTATTTCGGGGGCGTGGTGCAGTTATCAATCCTTGTTCAATGTTGTTCTGACGCTGCTGGTGTTTGTGTTTATCATAAATATAAATTATGACAAAACACCCCGTTGGCTGGCAAAGTTTATGCAAAAAGTTTCTGGACTGAGCCTTGGGGCGTATCTGGTTTCCTGGATTTTCGACAGTGAATTATACCCCGTTTTGGCAGAAAAAGTTCCCGTTGTGACAAAGCGGTTGGAGTATTATGTAATCATCGTTCCGGCAGTGTTTGTTTTATCATTGCTGGCGTCCTGGGTTTTGAGCGTAATTCAGCTTATCATTGAGAAATGTTTTTCTCTCATATGCGGCTTGTTTCGAAAAAAATCCGTGAAAATAACGCAAGTACCTTAATGCAAATTGTTATAGTAAAGAGAAGGGACGGTCTGTTTTATGCATTATTTAATCTCACCCTTCAAAAAACAATACAAGGCAAATCTGCACAGCCACAGCACCCTTTCTGACGGAAAAAGAACTCCGGAGGAATTAAAGCAGATGTATAAAGACAAGGGGTATTCCATTCTTTCCATTACCGACCACGAACGGCCGATGAACCATTCCTGTCTGAACGACCCCCAATTTATTGCCGTTACCGGCTATGAGGCCTATATCCGGGATAATGCCCAGTGCAAATAAGATCCGTACAGCGCAGAGATCCATATGAACCTCTTTGCCCGGGATCCGGAAAACACAGCAATTGTCTGTTATAATCCGCCCTGCTGCAGATATATTCCTGCCGAGCAACACGCTGCCTATCAAAAGGTCGGATCGCAAAGAACTCGGGAACTAACGGTTGACTATGTGAATGAATTTATCAAAACGGCTAAGGAAAACGGCTATATTGTCTCCTTCAACCACCCTTGGTGGTCGATGGAGTCAGAGGAAACCATTTTGCAGTATGACGGCTTTTTCAGCCTGGAAATGTGCAATTATGACAGCTATCTCATCAGCCGTCTGGAATATAACGCCGCGCTTTATGATAAACTGATTTTGTCCGGCAAGCGAATTTTTTGCCACAGCACAGACGATAATCACAACGTCTACCCTGACGACTCGCCCCGGTGCGATTCTTTTGGCGGCTTTACCATGATCATGCCGGAAGAATTTACCTACGACGCCATTTTCAATGCAATGGAAAACGGTGAAATGTATTCCTCTATGGGACCAACCTTCCGGGAAGTGTCGGTAGAGGGCAATAAAATCCACGTGGAATGCTCCGAAGTAGCGAGAATTATGGTATTTACCGGCAGTAAAAAGCCCAAATGCATTTTTGCTGAAAAAGACGGTGTGCTCACCGCGGCAGATTTGGAAATTTACGCACCCTATATTGAAAACACCGTCTGCAGTTTTGAGTACACCGTACCCAGCCTTGCAGACTTCACCCATCTTCTTCCCAAACCCGCCAATTCTCCTGGCTGGTTTGGGAAGAAGATGGGTTGGTTTTGGGCTATGCCTATGGCAGCTTGCCCTTTGCCCGGACCGCTTATCAATGGAGCGCAGAAGCCTCCATCTATCTGTGTCCCCAGGCAAAAGGACAAGGCATCGGCAAAAAATTAT
>JAZQWQ010000119.1:0-20117 GCA_045632385.1 Faecousia sp. | reverse complement strand
GAAAGGAGGCGTAAGCCGTGGCATTTCCTCCATCATTTATTGATGAATTGGTAGCCCGCAATCCCATTGAGGATGTGGTGGGACAATATGTGAACTTGAAACGTTCCGGTTCGAATATGTTCGGTTTATGCCCATTTCACGGGGAAAAAACCGCATCTTTTTCCGTAGCTCCGGATAAGGGGATCTATTATTGCTTTGGCTGTCACAAAGGTGGCGGTGCCATTAATTTTACTATGGAAATCGAGGGACTCAGCTATCCGGATGCGGTGCGTAAGCTGGCAGAGCGTGTAGGTCTGGAAGTTCCGGAGGACGAGCAGTACCAAAGCCGTTATCGGCAGCAGGAACGTCTTTGGGCGCTGATGAAAGAGGCGGGCCGTTTCTACCATAGCCAGTTGTATTCTCCTGCTGGCGCGCAATGCTTGGCCTACACCCAAAAACGTGGACTGACCAAGGCAATTTTGACCAATTTTGGCGTTGGTTATGCCCCGGATAGCTGGAATGCGCTGGTCGATGCCATGCGCAAAAAAGGCTACACAGATCAGGAACTGATCGATGCCGATTTGGTGGGTCAGAAAAACAGCAGAATTTATGACCGTTTCCGTAACCGACTGATGTTCCCCATTATCGACGTCCGGGGCAACGTGATCGGTTTTGGTGGCCGTGTGCTGGATGACAGCAAGCCTAAATACTTAAATACCTCAGAAACGCTGATTTTTAATAAGCGAAAGAACTTGTTTGGCCTGAATTTTGCCAAGAAAACCAAGCTCGGGTATATCATTTTGGTGGAGGGTAACGTGGACGTGATTACCCTGCACCAGTACGGCTTTGACAATGCAGTGGCCTCCTTGGGCACAAGCCTGACAGAAGACCATGCAGTTCTGCTGTCCCGGTATACAGACCAGGTGGTTTTGACCTACGACAGTGACGATGCAGGACAAAAAGCAGCCCAGCGCGCCATTCCAATGCTGGAAAAGGTGGGGATTGGTGTTAAGGTTCTGCAAATGCAGGGGGCAAAAGACCCGGACGAATTTTTGCACAAATTCGGCCCGGATAAGTTCCGGCTTTTGGTAGAAGACTCGTCAAACCGGGTGGAGTACCAGTTAAAAGCCATCGCCGGGAAATACAATATTAAAATAGATGACGAGAAAATTAAATTCATACAGGAAGCTGCAGACTTGATTTCTACTTTAGGCAGTGCGGTTCAGCGGGAGATCTACGGCCACCGAATCGCAGAGGCCGGAGGAATCAGCTTTGAAAGTATGCAGATGGAAATTAACAAAGCATATAAACGTCGCGTGGCCCGGGAGAAAAAGCGTCAGGAGAAAATCGACCTTGCGCCGGTGCAAAAACGGCAGCCGGAAAGCAGAAATATCCGCTATGATAATGTAAAATCTGCCATTGCGGAAGAGGGTGTGATTGCGCAACTGATCAAGGATCCCAGTTTGCTGTCCTTGGCAGGGGATCTGCACGCAGGCAGTTTTACTGTGCCGCTGTTCGGTAAGGTGTTCGACCAGATCTGCACCCGGTATGCCCAAAACCTGGACGTAAGCCTGGGTGTGATCACAGATCTGACTCCGGAGGAAATGTCCCATTTGACCGGCGTATGCCAAAATAGTCAGCTCCTGGCCGGAGAAACGGCCTTCCGGGACTGCCTGGCAGTGATCCGGGGTGTGACGCAGGCAAAATCCGTTACCAACGATGATGATCTGCTGGCATTCCGGGATAAGCTGAAAGAAAGAAAAGGAACGAAATGATGGTTTCGGAACAACCAAAGGAAGCACAGCTGTCGGAAGACAGCGTGACACAGTTTTTGCGGGAGATCCGGGCATACCCCTTGCTGACCCAGCAGGAAGAACGGCAGTTGGCCATGGCCTGCGCAGAAGGGGATGAGGATGCCATTCGCACAATGGTCAATTCCAATCTGCGCCTGGTAGTGTCCATCGCCCGGGAATATGCCAATCGGGGTGTGCCGCTGCTGGATCTGATCCAGGAGGGTAGTATCGGTTTGCTGACAGCTGCCCGGAAGTTTGATTATACATTGGAAAATCGATTTTCTACCTATGCATCCCAGTGGATACGACAGGGTATGAGCCGCAGTATTTTGAACCATGCCGGCCTGATCCGTGTGCCACGACATACTCAGGAACGGATGCGGAAGCTGTTTGCTGTCCGCGCAGCCCTGGAACAAAAGGAAATTGAGCCAACGGTGGAACTGCTTGCTCAGGAATGTGACCTTTCGGTAGATAAGGTACAGCAGCTTCTGAGCCTGATACCCCAGGTGGGGTCTTTGGATGCGCCGGCCGGCAGTGCAGAAAATGACGTACTGCAGGCGCTCCTGGAAGATATGCACGCACCCCAGCCTCAGGAGGAATTGGTGCGTCGGGAGCTGAAGCATACCTTGGATACCTTGCTGGCTATGCTGGATAAACGGCAACAGCAGGTGCTTCGTCTGCACTTTGGCATGGATGACGGAGAAAGTCACTCCTTGTCAGAAATCGGAAAGATGCTTGGTATTTCCAAAGAGCGTGTGCGACAGCTTGTACAAGATGCAATGAAAAAATTACGCACGTTAGGTGCGGATTTCGATTTGGAGGACTTTTTACAGTGATGGATTTGGAATACAGTTTTGGCAGTGAAGCAGAAGGCTTCCTGATGAAGCTGCAGCCCGGGGACTCAGTGCCGGCAGATGCGCTGCTGACAGCTCTCAGTGGTGAGGATGCTGCTGCGCTGGAAGAAGTTTTGGATATGCTGGCAGAAAAGGGGATCGTTCCGGACATCCGGGATCTGCCCCGATATAGTGCCGATACAGAGCTTTCTGTACGTCTGCGACGGGAAGAACAGCTGGTTAAGCAGGGAAATCTGCCGGGGAGTCTGGAGGAAACAGACCCTTTGCGGCTGTACCTGGAGGAAATTGCGGCATTGCCCTCGCAGTTCGGTGAGGGTACGGAACAGCTGTTTAATGCCAGCTTAAACCGTGTAGCAGAACTTGCCTTTGGCTATGCCGGCCAGGGTGTACTATTGCTGGATCTGATTCAGGAGGGCAGTATGGGCCTGTGGCAGGCATTGCAATGCTACACTGGAGAAAATTTTGAAACATTCCGGGATGAAGCAATTACCCGGAGTTTGATAAAAGCGATTATTTTGCAGGCCCACGAGTCCGGTGTGGGACAGAAGATGCGTCAGACACTGGAAGACTTCCGGTCAGCTGATGAACGGCTTTTGGCAGAGCTTGGCAGAAACCCCACCACGGAGGAAATCGCAGAAGCTTTGCATATTTCCCCAGAGGAAGCGGAAACCGCCGGAAAAATGCTGGAAAATGCCCGTTCTATGCACCGGGCAAAGCAACCGGAGCCGGAGCAGCTTCCCCAGGAAGAGGACCAGGCGGTTGAGGATACCGCATATTTCCAAATGCGCCAGCGTATCGCAGAGCTGCTGTCCGGACTTTCCGAAACCGATGCAAAGGTGTTAACCTTACGTTATGGTCTGGAGGGCGGTCGTCCTCTGGATGCAGCGCAGACAGCGCAGAAACTTCATCTGACTCCGGAGGAAGTCAATCTCCGGGAGGCAGAAGCCCTGGCAAAATTACGTCAACAATAAGAAAGAAGGTACTTGTATGAAAACCTATTCCATCGCCATTGACGGCCCTGCCGGTGCAGGTAAAAGCACCATTGCCAAAGCCCTGGCCAAAGAATTGGGCTATCACTACGTAGACACCGGTGCGATTTACCGTACCGTGGCATACTTTTTGGATCTGTGGGGTGTCAGCCCCAAGGATGTGGACGCTGTGGAGCGCTACATTGACGAACTGACGATCAAAATTGAATATGACGAGACCGGCAAACAGCATATGATCATGAACGGTATGGATGTGACAGATGATATTCGTACCCAGGATATTTCCCAGAAAGCTTCTTTGGTTTCTGCCCATAAGGTCGTCCGGGATATGCTGCTGGATATGCAGCGCAATGTGGCAAAGGAACATAATGTGATTATGGACGGCCGGGATATCGGCACGGTCGTGCTGCCCAATGCCGATGTGAAGATTTTCCTGACAGCCTCTGCAGAGGTTCGTGCCAAGCGTCGTACCGATGAATTGCTTGCCAAGGGTCAGCCGGCAGATTATGCCCAGACCTTGAAGGATATCCAGCAGCGTGACTATCAGGATACCCACCGACCCATCGCACCGCTGAAGCAGGCGGCAGATGCAGTTTTGCTGGATACCTCTGAGCTGGACATCGAGGGTGTTCTGGCTGCTATGCAAAAGATCGTTCAGGAGAAGATTTCCTGATGGGTGTGGTAGTGGCAAAAAGCGCCGGCTTTTGCTTTGGTGTTAACCGGGCGGTGGAGCTGGTGGAGCAGGCGGTGAAAGAGGGAAAGCAGGTGCGCACCCTGGGACCCATTATCCACAACCGCCATGCAGTAAAGCATTTTGAGGATATGGGTGTTGCAGTGTTGGATGCTCCGGAACAGGCCCAGCCCGGAACAACAGTAGTCATCCGTTCCCACGGTGTGACCCGGGCAGTCTATCAGGCCCTGGAAAGTCGCGGTGTGGAGATCGTGGACGCAACTTGCCCTTTCGTCAAGCGTATTCACAGTATTGTCAGCAAGGCTGAAGAAGAGGGGCGCTTGCCTCTGATCATTGGCACGGCACACCACCCGGAGGTAGAAGGCATTGCCGGCTGGTGCGAAAAATGCAAGGTGTTCCAAACGGCGGAAGAACTGGAACAATGGGCAAAAACGGACAAAATTCCGGCAGATTTGCCAATTTGTATGGTTTGCCAAACAACCTCTACAGAATTTTTGTGGAATTCGTGCGTGAAAAAAGCAAAAAAGTTGTTTACTAATGTGAAAATTTTTGATACAATATGTAAAGCGACTGAAGACAGGCAATCAGAGGCGGCAAATTTGAGCGCCCAATGTCAGGCTATGGTGGTTGTGGGAGATACCCACAGTTCCAATACCGGCCGTCTGGCGATGATCTGTCGGGAGCACTGCGAGAAGGTTGTTTTGGTTGACAACGCCTCTGAGCTGAAGCCGGAGTTTTTCCGTGGTGCAACTTGTGTTGGAGTCACTGCTGGTGCATCGACACCGGCGTGGATTATAAAGGAGGTCAACAAGACTATGAGCGAAATTACAAATGTTGAGGCTGTGCAGGAGGAAAGCTTTGAGGCACTTCTGGAGCAGTCCTTCAAAACTTTAAATACAGGAGATAAGGTCACCGGTATCGTTACCAGCATCGGCGCCACCGAAGTTCAGATCGACTTGGGCACCAAGCACGCTGGCTACATCCCTTACGATGAAGTTAGCGCCGATCCTTCCGTGAAGCCTGAGGATATCCTCAAGGTTGGCGATGAGATCGAAGTATTCGTTGTCCGTGTGAACGACCAGGAAGGCACCTGCCAGCTGTCCAAGAAGAAGCTGGACAGCATGAAGGTCTGGGACGATGTTTCTGTATGGTGTGACGAGAAGACCACTGTAGACGCAGTGATCACCGAAGAGAACAAGGGTGGTCTGGTTGCCAGCGTTAAGGGCATCCGTGTGTTCATTCCTGCTTCTCAGTCCGGCGTTGCCAAGGGCGGCGATATGGCTGCTGAGGTTGGCAAGGCTGTTCAGCTGAAGATTACTGAGGTGAACCGCGCTCGCCGCCGTGTGATCGGTTCTATCCGCGCTGTTACTTCTGAGACCCGTAAGGCTGCCCAGGAGCAGCTGTGGGGCAGCATTGAAGTGGGCGCTAAGTACCACGGTACTGTTAAGTCCCTGACTTCTTACGGCGCATTCGTAGACATCGGCGGTGTGGATGGTATGGTTCACGTTTCCGAGCTGAGCTGGAACCGCATCAAGAACCCCGCAGAGGTTGTTTCCGTTGGCGATGAGATCGACGTTTATGTCATTTCCTTCGACCCCGAAAAGCGCAAGATTTCCCTGGGTTACAAGACTGCCGATATGAATCCCTGGAATAAGTTTATGACCAACTACAGCGTTGGCGACGTGGCAGATGCCAAGATCGTTAAGCTGATGACCTTCGGCGCATTTGCTGAGATCATCCCCGGTGTAGATGGCCTGATTCATATTTCTCAGATCGCTAACAAGCGCATTGAGAAGCCTGAGGACGTTCTGGCTGAAGGTCAGGAGGTTCAGGTTAAGATCACCGACGTGGATGCAGAGAATAAGCGTATCTCCCTGTCCATCCGCGCACTTCTGGAAGTAGAAGAGGCTGAGGAAGCTGTAGAGGCTGAAGTCGAGGCCGAGGCAGAGGCTGAATAAGAAAACCTACATACCGGGATCGGCTATCCGATCCCGGTATTTTTTAAATGTTGTTTAAAGATTATAGGAGGTTGTTCATATGGTTAAGCACATTGTTCTGTATAATTTCAAAGAGGGCGTGAATAAGCAGGAGGCAATCGAGATCATCCGGGATGCGCTGGTTCCCCTGGTAGGTCAGATCCCCGGCTTGCGTCACTTGGAAGTTTGCCTGACGTTCCAGGGTATGGATTATGCGCTGTACTCTGAGTTCGACAGCAAGGAAGCTATGGAAAATTACGCAGTGCATCCCCTGCACCTGGAAGCAAAGGAAAAGTTCTTCCACTTTATTGGAACCCGTGTCGCTGCGGATTACATTCTGTGAGGGCGTAGTCTATGAAGGCAATCGTAACCGTTGTAGGTAAGGATAAGGTGGGCATTATTGCCTCTGTTTGTACATTGCTTGCTGCTAATAATGTAAATGTTTTGGATATCAGCCAGACTGTCATGCAAGGCTATTTTACAATGATGATGGCTGTGGACGTATCCGGCTGTGACGCAACCTTTGGGCAGCTGGCCCAGGCATTGGACCAAAAGGGCAAGGAAATGAGCCTTTCCATCCGCTTGCAGCGTGAGGATATTTTCGATGCGATGCACCGTGTGTGAGGTCTGGTATGCTGAATTTAAGTGATATTTTGTATACCCAGGATATGATCGATAAGCGTCACCTGGATATCCGCACCATTACTATGGGTATTTCTTTATTGGATTGCGCAGATCCGGATATTAAGGTATGCGCCCGAAAGATCTATGATAAGATCACACGCAGAGCAGAGAAACTGGTGAAAACCGGTGAAGAAATTGAGTGGGAGTTTGGAATTCCCATTGTCAATAAGCGAATTTCCGTTACCCCCATTGCGCTGGTGGGCAATACTTGCCAGGCGGATAATTATGTCCCACTGGCCATTGCTATGGACGAAGCGGCAAAAACCTGTGGTGTGAACTTTATTGGCGGTTTTTCTGCGCTGGTGCAAAAGGGTTGCGCCAAAGGTGACTGGAATT
This sequence comes from Faecousia sp., assembly GCA_045632385.1. Lineage (GTDB taxonomy): Bacteria > Bacillota > Clostridia > Oscillospirales > Oscillospiraceae > Faecousia. The sequence continues at coordinate 12,815 of JAZQWQ010000119.1, read as the reverse complement.
TGATGAATTCTATTCCGGAAGCGCTGGCTGCTACAGAACGGGTCTGCGCCAGCGTGAATGTGGGTTCAACCAAAGCCGGCATCAATATGAATGCTGTTGCGAAGATGGGCGAGATTATTAAGCGTACCGCAGAAGTAACTGCTGATCGCGATGGGCTGGGGTGCGCAAAGCTGGAGGTCTTTGCCAATGCTGTGGAGGACAACCCCTTTATGGCGGGTGCATTCCACGGTGTAGGCGAGCCGGAAACGGTGCTGAATGTGGGTGTGTCCGGTCCCGGTGTTGTGTACCACGCACTGCAAGGTGTGAAAGGCAAGCCCTTTGATGAGGTGGCAGAAACCATTAAAAAGACAGCATTCCGGGTTACCCGGATGGGACAGCTTGTAGGTGTGGAAGCCTCTAAACGGCTTGGTATTCCTTTTGGTATCGTAGACTTGAGCCTGGCACCGACGCCTGCTGTGGGCGATAGTGTTGCCCGGATCCTGGAAGAAATGGGCCTGGAAGTTTGCGGAACCCACGGCACCACTGCTGCGTTGGCAATGCTTAATGATGCGGTGAAAAAGGGTGGTGTGATGGCATCCAACCATGTAGGCGGTTTGTCCGGTGCATTTATTCCTGTGTCTGAAGATGAGGGAATGATCGCTGCGGCGGAAGCTGGTGTTTTGAAGCTGGATAAGCTGGAAGCAATGACCTGCGTGTGTTCTGTGGGTTTGGATATGATCGCTGTTCCCGGAGATACTCCGGCAGCTACCATTTCTGCAATTATTGCAGATGAGGCAGCTATTGGTATGGTCAACAGCAAGACTACAGCTGTACGTATTATTCCGGCACCCGGCAAAGTGGTTGGCGACCGGGTGGAAATGGGCGGTTTGCTGGGTAGCGCTCCGGTTATGCCTGTGCATCCGGAAAGCGCCGAGGACTTTATCGCCCGTGGCGGTAGAATTCCCGCACCCCTGCAAAGCTTAAAGAACTAAAAAAAGGGCAATATCCTATGTAGGATATTGCCTTTTTTATGACACACCCAGCAAATTGAAGAAAACACCCAACAAAAAGAGGTTGCTATTTGCTTAAGAATATAGTATTATTATGGTGCGGACTTGTTAAAAACACACAAAACAGGAGGTTCTTATGAAAAAAATAATTGCTATTTTATTAACCGTATGTATTGTTCTCAGTTTGTGCGCCTGCGGCGGCGCCGGAAGCACAACGGAAACCACCCAGCCCCAGGCGCAGGGTCTGCAGGTGGGCTATGCCCGAGAGTCCATTATGCCGGATGGTCAGGTGAATATGTCCGGTTCCGGTAACCAGGAACACAGAATTTCCACCGGTTATCTGGACATCCTGTATGCAACCTGTACCGCGTTTAGAGACGGTGACACCACCGTGCTGCTTTACTCTACCGATACCCTGACTGCAAAATGGAACTGGACCAATAAAGCCCGTGCGATGATTAGTGAAGCAACCGGCGTTCCGGAAACCCACATCCAGATTGGCGCTACACACTCCCACTCCGGCCCTGCGGTTGGTGGTAACGAGCCTTTGGTTCAGGAGTGGATGCCCATTTATATGAATGCTCTGGTAAACTCTGCAAAGGCTGCCATTGCTGACCTGGCGCCTGCTAAGATGTACGGCAAGAAGGTGATGACCGAAAATCAGAACTTCGTCCGTCATTACCTTATGAACGATGGCACCTACAGCGGCTCCAACTTCGGCGATACCTCCAGCGGTTATAAAGAACACGCTACCGAGGCTGACAGAGAAATGATCCTGATCAAGCTGGACAGAGAGGGCGATAAGAAGGACATCCTGATGATGAACTTCCAGGCACACCCCTGCTTTGTCCCCGGTACAGAGCTGTCTGCGGACTATATCGGTGAAGTCCGTAACATTATCGAAAAAGAAACCGGAATGCAGTTTATCTACTTCCTGGGTGCTACCGGTAACCACAATGCCACCTCTAATCTGCCCGGTGAGGATGCCGGCAAGACCAAGCAGGCCTACGGTCAGAGCTTGGCAAAATGGGCACTGGATGTGATTGACGAAATCAACACCCCTATTGAAGGCACCGGTATCCAGTGCGCAGAAAAGGTTGTGACATACCCTTCCAATGATTATGGACAGGACCGTCTGGCAGATGCCCAGAAGGTAACAGCTATGTTCCATGCTGACGGCGACTCTTCCAAGGCTACCGCTTATGCAAAGACCTTGGGCTTCTGGTCTGTGTATGAGTGTAACGGCATTGTGCAATGCGCCGGACTGGATCCAACCGGTGATATGAAAATGAACGTGGTTCGTATCGGTGGTCTGGGCTTTGTGGCTGCTCCTTATGAGATGTTCTCCAACAGCTCTCTTTACATCAAGGAGAATGCCCCCAATGAATTTACTGTAATTTCCACAGTTACCAACGGCTACGATTGCTACATCCCCTCTGAGGCTGCCTATGCATACGGCTGCTACGAAAGCTATACTGCCCGGTATGCTGCCGGCACTGCAGAAAAGGCCGCTGAGGAATTTGTCAATATGCTCAAGGGTATTCAGTAAAAAATAGCGGACAGGTTTGATCCTGTCCGCGTTTTTTTATTTTGCAGATAAGTCTACGCTTTTTCGTAAAATACTAAATGCCGGAACTTGCTTGGGAAGCTGAATGGTAAATTGCATTTGGGGTGTCCGGGGCTCGTCCAAAGGCTTTCCGTCCATATCCGCCATCTCCCCAACGGTAAAAGCAAAAGGACGGGTGTCCGGCCCAACTGCTTCCAATTCGTCACCTCGGGAGAACTTGTTTCGTAAGCTGCATACTGCCAGGCCGTTTTCATCACAGCTTTCCACAATAGCGCATACTTGCCATTCTCTAATATATCGGGAATGTTCTGTGTACTGTCCGGGGAAGCCATAATAGAAACCGGTGGAGTAAACTCTGTGGGAGATATGCTCCACCTCATCGCGCCAAACCGGGTCAATAGGCCTGCCGTCGGCTACATCGTCGATCACGTGGCGGTAAGCGCCGGTGACGATGGCTGCATAGTAGGCGGATTTTGCTCGGCCCTCAATCTTCAGGCAATCCACACCGGCTTTTTGCAGATCTGCAATATGGTCGATCATGCACATATCCCGGGAGTTCATAATGTATGTGCCTTTCTCGTCCTCGAAAACAGGGAAGTACTCACCGGGGCGCCTTTCTTCTACCAAAGCGTATTGATAACGACAAGGCTGAGCGCAGGCACCTCGATTGGAATCCCGTCCTGTCATATAGTTGCTGAGCAGGCAACGTCCGGAGTAGCTGACGCACATCGCACCGTGTCCAAAGGTTTCGATCTCCAGTTCCTTTGGAGTTTTTGCCCGGATGGTAGCAATTTCTTCTAAATTCAATTCTCTTGCCAAAACTACCCGTTGTGCGCCCAGTTCGTACCAGGCTTTTGCACATTCGTAGTTGGCAATCGATTGCTGGGTGGAAATGTGTCGAGCGCAGTGAGGCGCATATTTCCCAGCCAGAGTAAATGCGCCCATATCCGCCACAATCAAAGCATCCACCCCCGCATCGTCCAACAGCTCCAGATACTGGGGCAGCTGGGCGATCTCTTCGTTTCTGGGCATCGTATTGACGGTAACATTTACTTTAACTCCGTGGCTGTGGGCAAATTCCACGGCCTTGGGAAGATCCTCCGGAGAAAAGTTGCCGGCAAAGGAACGCATACCAAAATCTGTGCCTGCAAGATACACCGCATCAGCACCGTACAGAACCGACATTTTCAGCCGTTCCATATCACCTGCAGGACCGAGTAATTCTATCTTTTTCATTAGCCAAGACCTAATTTCTTCGCCCAGGCGTTGTGTTCTGCCAAAGTCTTGGAGAACCGGGAAACGCCGGCGCTCTTATCGTAAACAAAGTAGAAATAGTTTGTATCTTCCGGATCCAAAGCCGCATCCAAACTGGAAAGACCGGGGTTGGAAATCGGACCAACAGGCAAGCCTCTATGGGTGTAGGTGTTGTAGGGGCTGTCTTTTTTCTGCGCAGAGCTGTTCAGCTTGCCGGCACTGTAATACTTTTCGTCGTACAAAAGTGTAGCATCACTGTTCAGATAAGGGTACTGAGCAGCATTGGTCAAACGGTTATAGAAGACAGATGCGATGGTGTAGCCTTCCAGATCATTTGCTTTTTCTTTTTCCACAATGGAAGCCATGGTTACCACCTGACGGATGGTCAGGTTCAGGCCGGTTTTGTTATTCAGGGCCATAAACTTGTCAACCAACCGGTCTGTAAAGCGGTAATCAAAGACACCCAGGATCTTATTGAGCACACGTCCGGGCTCGTCTTCTACATAGAACTCATACGTGTCCGGGAACAGGAAACCTTCCAGACAGTACTTATGACCACGCTCCAAGCCGTCCAAGAACCAGTATTTTTCCAGATCACCGTTGGCGGCATATTCCTCCAGTTCTTTTACAGAGCAAACCTTCTTTTTCTCCAAAAGCTCAAAGATCTGCGCACAGCTATAGCCTTCCGGGATCATAACGCTGACGGTGACCTTGGATGTGCCGCGGTAAGATAAGGCGTTAATCAGCGCATTGTAGTCATAGACCATAGTGTCATCAAAGGTGATCGTTCCAACCAGCGTGTTCTGACCCTTCTTTGTCAGGTTTGCAAACATCTCAAACAAGTTGGGATATTCAATCAAGCCGGCTTTTTCCAGCTTTTGGGCAATGTCCTGCAGTGTATCAGTTTCTTCCAGCGTAACGGAAACCTTCTGGGGTGTCTTACCCAATGCCAGCAGGTCTGTTGCGCAGACCCAGACGGTGCGTCCAAGAGAAACACCAATGATCAAAATCAGGCACAGCCAAATAGCGGTAGAAATCAGATGGGGGATGCCAAAAAGACCAGCGCCTTTTTTTGCTTTCGGGCGCAGCTTGCGGATTACAGCATCGTTAAAGTCGTCCTGTTCCTCTTCTTCGGTGACTTCCGGTTCCTCTGCCACCGGTGCCGGTTCTTGTTCCGGCTCCGGGGGAACGGCGGACAGGACTTCTTCCTGATGCATATCCAGTTCTTCGTTTGACCAATTCTCTGCAATGGTTTCCTGGACGATTCGCTCCAGTTCCATATCGTCCGGATGTGTCAGCCCGGCAGAGGCAGCGGCTTGCTCGTCAGCACCCAATGTGTTTGTTTCGGGGATATCCAGCTTGCTGAGAATCTCGTCCAGCCAGCCTTGTACTAATTCATTTGGATCTTTTCTGTTATTTTCCATAGAAAGACCTCCTGTCAGCGAATGACAATCTGTCCGGCAATTGCATTTGCAACTTCCTCACCCTTCAGGGCAGCAACCAGTTTCAAACCAAAAGGCAGGGCGCATCCGGCAGAAGCGCCGGTGATGATTTTTCCATCCTGCACACAAGGCACAGTGCTGTCAACCTGCGCATTACCCATACCACTTTCGCAGCCGGGATAGCAAGTAACCTGCTTGTTGTCCGTGACGCCCAGGTCTGCCAGAACGGTTGGGCCGGCACAAATTGCGGCAACGTACTTGTTATTTTCGTAGGCAAACGCCAAAGCGTCCATAGCCGGTTTGCTGGCACGGATAGAGGCAACACCACCCAAACCGCCGGGGAGAATGATCATTTCTAAATCGGTCAGATCCATTTCCTCTAATGTGATGTCTGCTTCAATACCAATATTGTGACCGCCATAGACGACCTTGCCGGTCACACCAACGGTCAGAACCTCTACACCGGCACGGCGAAGCAGATCCAGAGGCATTACGGCTTCCGCTTCTTCAAAACCGGTTCCTAAAAGCATATAAACCATTTTTAACCCTCCAAACACTGCCGTACTGCAGCGTAAATCTCATTGTGGATATCTTCCATCGTACGCATTGCGCCATCTCTGACACACTGGATGACTTTCCAGTTGTAATAAGCGGCGGCTTCCCGACCACATTGTCTGCAGGTGGCAAGATACGTCATATCCTGCTCATGAATATCTGCCTGCGTGTTGGTGGCAGCTTCACGTCCCCGGAGCATCTTCTCGGTAAAGTCGGTGGGAACATCCAGATAGATTGTTAAATCGGGACGGGGAAGGCCCAGTTTATCGTACTCAAATTCATATAGCCACTTCAGGTATTCTTCCCGGGCAGCACCGGTTTCCTTGGAGGCCTGATGTACGGCGTTGGAGGTGGTGTACCGGTCAGACAGTACCAAACCGCCATTTTCGTACCACTGCCCCCAATCCATCTTATAGGAAGCGTACCGGTCTACTGCATAAAATGCAGAAGCCGCATAAGCGCCTACGTCAGAGGGACGGCTTCCAAACTGACCGCCCAGATACATTCTAATCAGCGCAGAACTTTCCTCTTTGTATCGGGGGAAAACCAAATGCTTAAAGGCAATATTCTCTTTCTCCAAATGCTCGGATAACAGACGGAATTGTGTGGATTTTCCGGAACCATCTGTACCTTCGATTACAATTAGCTTACCCATTTTTTAAAAGTCTCCTCAGGACACAAATTATCACAATAAAATATAGCATATTTTTTGTGGTTTGTCCACTGTTTTCAGGGGTTGCAAAAAAAACAAAAATCTGCTACAATGAGGGGGCAAAATTACAGAGGACGAAAGATATGGAAGAGAAAAACATAAGCTTCAAAGAACTGGGACTTTCAGAGGAAATGCTGAAGGCGCTGGAGAAAAAAGGTTACGGTTATCCTACAACGATTCAGTGTCAGGCTATTCCGGAATTTTTGCAGTGGAAAGACGTGATCGCCAAAGCACCCACCGGTACCGGAAAGACCTTTGCTTTCGGCATCCCAATGATCGAACATATTGACCCGGATTGTACCGATGTACAGGGCCTTATTTTGGCGCCTACCCGGGAACTGGCAATCCAGATCGGTGACGAGTTGCGCTCCTTGCTTACTTATTACCGCAATATCCGTGTGGCGGTGCTGTATGGCGGTGCCGGTATTGTGGGTCAGGCAAAGCAGCTGGAGAAAAATCCCCAGATTGTGGTGGCGACTCCCGGTCGATTGATGGACCATTACAACCGGAAAAATATCCGCCTGGATAAGATTCAGACCATCGTTCTGGATGAAGCGGACCGGATGCTGGATATGGGCTTTTTCAAGGATGTGACCCGGATTATCGAAAAAGTGAAAAACCGCAAGAATTTGGGTCTGTTTTCTGCGACCATCTCGCAGGAAGTAATGACTGTATCCTGGATGTACCAGCGTGACGAAGTGGAAATTACTGTCGAGCCGAAAAAAGAAGACCGCCCCGATATTGACCAGTTCTGTCTGAATGTTACCCCCTTGGAAAAAGCAGAAACCACGTTGCGCCTTATTCGCACCCAAGGCTACGAACGGGTGATGATCTTCTGTAACACCAAGCATATGTGCCAGCGGTTATGTGACGATTTCCAGCGAGCCGGGGCAGATTGCCAGTGTATCCACGGCGATATTCGTCAGGGGCAGCGGGAAAAGACTATGCAGCAGTACCGGGATGGAAAACTGGCGATTCTGATCGCAACAGATGTAGCTTCCCGGGGTATTGACGTGGACGATGTGGATTGCGTAGTGAACTTCGATGTGCCTGCGGAAAATGAATATTATGTCCATCGTATCGGCAGAACCGGAAGAGCCAAGCGCAAGGGTGTAGCCTGGTCAGTGATCGGCAACTTCCCGGAGAAAGCCAAATTGGACGAAATCGCAAAATTCTCCAACTATACTATTCAGCCTATGATTTTGGGAGAAGACGGGACTTTGACGAAAGAGGAAGTTAAGGCGCCGGTCGCACCCAAAAAGAGGTTCCGTTGACCCCGCGGGAAAAAGGGTTTTTGCTGCTGACGGGATTTTTGGGTGACCCGGAGCGAAAGCCTTTGACAACAGCCCGGTTACGGGAACTGACCAAAAAAGCTCGGCTGATGGACAAGCCTAGTCTGCAACGGGAACTATCTTTGCAGGATCTGCGAAGTATCGGCTGCAGAAAAGAAGAGGCAGAGCAAATTTTGCGTCTGCTTTCTCAGGAAACCGAATTGCAGCGACACATAGAAAAAGCGGCGCAGTGGGATTGTTATCCGCTGACTCGGGTTAGTGACGATTACCCAGCGCAGCTTCGAAAGAGTTTAACATTGGAAGCGCCGGGAAGTCTTTGGTATAAAGGCGACGTGTCGCTGCTCCATAAGCCCAAAATTTCCTTAGTGGGAAGCCGGGAACTGCAAAAAGAAAATCAGGACTTTGCTTGTCAGGTAGGTGTGCAATGCGCCCGGCAAGGCTATGTGCTGGTGTCCGGACATGCCCGGGGCGCAGATTCTGTTGCGGAAGAAGCTTGCCTGGAAAATGGCGGTCAGGTGATCAGCGTGGTCAGTGACCCGCTGAAAAATCACCCTTTGCAAAGAAATGTGCTGTACCTGGCGGAGGATGACTTTGATATGGCTTTTACCCCTTATCGCGCCTTGTCCCGAAACCGGATCATCCACGGATTGTCAGAAAAGACCTTTGTTGCCCAGTGTACATATGGAAAAGGCGGTACCTGGGACGGCACTTATAAAAATTTACGCAACCATTGGAGCAGTGTCTATTGCTTCCGGGACGGAAGTCCCGCAAGCATAGAATTAGAACAAATGGGTGCAACGCTGATCGATTTTGCGGTCTTGCAAAATATTTCAGCCTTACAAACCGAAATTACATTTTTTTAAGTTGATAAAGGAGAAATGTTTATGTTATCAGAAAGTATGCGAAAAACGCTTAGTCAGGCTTTTGCCATTTCGGAAGAAGAGGTGGAAAAGGCCGTTCTTCGGTCTTATGACTTTATGGAGTATGCCAAGCACGGTGCTGTCCGACGTGTGCTGGAAAAAGCGGCCAGAGGAGAGGAAATCACAGTGGCGGCAATCGGCGGTTCTATCACGGCCGGTGCCTGCGCAAGGGCTAAAAATAATGCCCAAGAATTTACGGAGGCGCTGGGTGGTGAAAACTGCTGGTTTAACCGCATGGTGGAGTATCTCCGCACCCGGTTCCCTCAGACCAAAATCAATGCAGTCAATGCCGGCATTGGTGCTACACCGTCTTTCCTGGGAACTTTTCGCCTGGAGGAAATGGTGCTGACCCACAAGCCGGACTTGGTAACAGTGGAGTTTTCCGTTAATGATACCGGAAGTCGTGTCAACTTACTGGGAGATGAGTGCTTAGAGGCTTATGAGTCTGTGATTCGCAGATGTTTGGCATCGGGCGCTGCAGTGATCCAGGTGTTTATGAATGACGAAACGGATGCCGGCATGCAAGCTGACCATAGCCAGGTGGCAAAGTATTATCAGTTGCCCTCAATTAGCTATCACAACGCAGTTTATCCAAACGGAGAGTTGATTTGTGATTGGGTGCGTCTGTCTCCGGATGATGTCCATCCCAACAATGCAGGACACGCATTGCTTGGTCTTTGCATAACCAACTACTTAGATGAGCTGGCAAAGGCAAATATCGCAGCGTGTGAAAGTCCGGAAATTCCGGAAGCCTGGATGTTTGCGGATACCTTCCATAATGTATTTGCTTGCTATGCACATGACCTGAAGGAGTCCGCCTCGGAAAACTTCACCTTTATGGACGACGCATCGGAATTCCAGAGCAGAAGTTGGAAGGGTGTTCTCATCAGCAATGGCGAAGCCACGATCCAAGCAATGCTGCCTAAGGGCGCAAAGCGTGTATGGGTGCAGTATTTCCATAATCCCGGCTCTTTTGAAACAGAGCTGGAAGGCCGGATGACCAACTGCAATACGGTAGCCGTTGGTTGGCCCAGAGCAATGTGGCACAGAGTTTACACCGGCCCGGCGCTGGAAACAGAAACGGTTCTTACGATCAAAACCCACAGCGAAGGACAAGTGGTGCTGATCGGTGTTTTGGCATCTCTTTAAAATATAGACCGCAGAGCACACAGGGCTCTGCGGTCTTCTATTTAAAAAACGACAGGCTGTATTTGCTTGCCTTGCAAGGCTAACGCTAAAGCTTCCGGGATTTTCGTAAAATCTGCCACCATACTGGTGGGCTTTTCGATTGGGTCATCCTGCCCGAAAGGCACAAAGAAATAGTGCTTTCGCCCCAGCAGTTTCCCAATGTTCTCAGCTGCTCCAGCCAGCGCATCGTTTGTAGATACCGCAACAAGCACCGGCCGCCCATTGCGCAGATGGCTTTTGGCAGATAGAGTCACTGAAGTGTCGGCGATGCTGTGGGCAAGCTTTGCCAGGGTGTTACCGGTGCATGGAGCGATCACCAAAGCGTCCAGCAAACGCTTTGGACCAAAGGGCTCTACCTGCTGGACGGTGGTCAGTGGCTCTCTGCCACAAATTGCAGCAATGCGCCGGATATGGTCTTCTGCTTTTCCAAAGCGGCTGTCAACACTGCTGGCTACCGGCGATAATATAGGGATAAGCGTGTGTGTTTTGGCCAATGCTTCCATTACAGGAAACACCTTACTGAAAGTACAAAAAGATCCGGTTAAGGCAAAACCGATATTCATCACAATGCTCCTTCCTGATATCGGCGCAATACAGTCCGGGCAATCAAATCCCCGGAGGTTTCCGGAGCCTCCAGATTGGGAAGTCCCCGGGCATTGATCACATCGTTGCCGGCAATTCCCGGCTGCGAGGCCAATTCGATTTTGATACAATCTTCTCGGCAATAGGGGAGGATTTCTTCCGGGATCACCGGAGCAGGGACAGTATTGAAAATCAAACGAAACCGCCCCAGAGAATATCCCAAATCGTTGGAATCCAATGTTTCGTAACCCAAAACCTCCCATAAGGCTCTTTTTTGCCGAACAGCGACACATACCTGCGCGCCAAATGCTTTTAGGAGTTTGGCAAGACACGTGCCAATGCGGCCGCCGCCAACCACCAGCACCGGACAACCTTTTAATGTAAAGGGTATATGCCTGAGCGCAACCTTGATGGCGCAGTGGGCAGTGATATCGGCATTTTCAGCCAGATAATAAGAGTCTTGCAGCAGATCAATCGTGTGGTAGTTTGTCAAAACGGTATTGTCCAAATTGCCACCGAATACCCGAATATCCGGGCTACATTTCGATAAGATATCTGCCAGACTGCCGCCGCCTTTCAGCGAACCGTCTTTTTCAAAGGTGGGCACACCCAAAAGCAAGTGGGTTACCAGCGCGTCCGGCGTGTCAGAAAACGATATTCCGTGGCGGCACAGCACCTCCCGGGCGCGAATCAGGGCCGCACCTTTTCCGGTAGTGAAAAATACAGGGACCTTCATTGAAATCACCCTTTCGTGACAGAATATGTTACGAGGTGGCGGGTTGTGCTTGATTTTTGAGCGTTGTTTTGTATAATAATAGTAAGAGGTGACGAGAAAAATGGAAAGACACGGTTTTATCCACGATATGATGGATGTAAAAGTGCTGATACTCTTTGTGGCATCCCGGGTGAATTACCCGATGACCACCCAGGAAATTTATGAATTGTGCTATCAGGACGATTGCCTGAGTTATTTTGATATATGTACTGCTGTTCCGGAAATGGTAGCCTCCGGTCATCTGACCCAGGAGGGTGAGCAATACACGATCACGGAAAAGGGCAGACAGGATGGAAGCATTACGGAAGATACCGTGGCCTTTACAGTCCGCCAGCGTGCAGAAAATGCGGTGACCCGGTTCAACCGTCAGCTGCGCCGGAAAAGTTACGTGAATGCAGAAAGCACCCAGCGGCAATCCGGGGATTATGCTGTGAAGGTTTCCCTGGATGATGATATGGGAAATCTGCTAAAGCTGGAACTGACAGCGCCGGACTCCCGTCAGGCTGTTCGCCTGCAAAAAGCCCTGGAACAAAAAGCAGAGTTCATTTACAGTTTTATTATGACAGAATTATTGGAGGAAGAAGACTAAAGCCCTTGTCGCAACGCCACAATCGTGGTATAATATAAGTAACCGGAGGACCGGTAAATACGAAAGGAGCTGCTCAGTATGAAATTTCAATTTAGTGAAAAGAAAGTTAAGCTGCCCGCCAATGTCCACGCTTATGCTGAAAAGAAAGTAATGAAGCTGGCACGGTATTTTGAGGAGGACGCTGAAGCGCTCATCGTATTTTCTGTAGAAAAGAACCGGAACAATGTAGAACTGACCGTTCGCGGCGCAGGTACTTGGTTCCGGGCCCACGAGAGTACTTCCGATATGTTTGCATCCATCGATGCAGCTGTAGGTACGATTGAAGGTCAGATTCGCAAGAATAAGACCCGTCTGGCACGTCGCCTTCGTCAGGATGCCTTTACCCGAACCGTGGAGGAAACTTCCTTTGCAGTAGAAGAGCCGGAAGAAGAGCTGAAGATCGTCCGCAGCAAGAGCTTCCATTTTGCACCTATGACCCGGGATGAGGCCATTTTGCAAATGAACCTGCTGGATCATAATTTCTTTGCATTCCGTGACTTGGATAACGATGGCTGTTTTGCCGTGGTCTACCGCAGAAATGTCGGCGGTTACGGCCTGATCAACGACAGCGAATAATAGAAAAGCCATATATTTCAGGAGGCCTCACAGGAGGCCTCCAAATTTTTTGCTTTTTTGCAAAAAAACGCTTGACAATTGGTAATGTGTTTGATAATATAAGCGAGCGCTTCCGGCAGGGGGCGCAAAATACTGCCACAGCGGAAAGAAAAATGTTGAGAAAAGTGAAAAAAGTTCTTGACAAGTCATGGAAGCTGTGATAGACTTAACAAGCTACCCACTTTTGTGGGCGAGCAAAGACTGTACCTTGTAAATTGAATAACGCAAAGACGAACAAACACCTTGGACAATTGATATGAATTGTTTAAGTTTCGATTAAGATCGAATTTAAGCCA
>JAZQWQ010000118.1:0-8848 GCA_045632385.1 Faecousia sp. | reverse complement strand
GAGTCTGTGGATATGACAAAAGCCTGGTGGCAGTCCCGGTATGACCGGGGTACGCCGGACTATATCAACTGCGCAATGGACAAAGCCGAATATGACGCATTTTTGGATGCGCTGCTTTCTGCGGAGGAAGCTGAAGTCCATGGCTTTGAGGACAAAAATGTCTTTGAAGGCTGTATGCCTGTGGAGGTAATGGCCCGTAGAGGCCGTGACACCCTCCGTTTCGGCCCGTTAAAGCCTGTGGGATTGGTAGACCCGTCTACCGGGAAAGAGCCCTATGCGGTGGTTCAGCTGCGCCAGGACAATGCGGCAAAAAGCATATTCAACCTGGTGGGCTACCAGACCCACCTGAAATTCCCGGAACAAAAGCGTGTGTTCTCTATGATCCCGGCGCTGAAAAATGCCGAGTTTGTCCGTTACGGTGTGATGCACCGCAATACGTTCCTGCAATCTCCCAAGCTGCTGGATAAGTATTACGCAGACCGGCGCAATCCCTTGGTAGCCTTTGCCGGACAGATGACCGGTGTGGAAGGGTATGTGGAAAGCGCAGCTTCCGGCTATCTGGCCGGTGTTGCCATGGCGGCCAAGGTTTTGGGAAAACCCCTGCCGGAGTTCCCCCAGGAAACGGCCATTGGCGCTTTGGGACTTTATATCAGTGATGAACGGATTGGAAATTTCCAACCGATGAATATCAACTTCAGCATCATTTCCCCCTTGGAAACAAGAATTCGGAAAAAAGCAGAGAAAAACCTTGCCTTGGCGAACCGTTCTCTGGAAATCATTGACCGGCTGGCAAAGGAAGTTTAGAAAGAGGTGTTCCAATGAAGATCATATTGGATGCAATGGGTGGCGATCACGCTCCGGAAGCTCCGGTAATGGGCGCGGTGCAGGCAGCGAAGGATTTTGGCGCGCAGATTACCCTGGTGGGTAAGGGCAATGAGATCCTGGAGGTTCTGCGGAAGCATAACATTGAGAATCTGCCCGAGGGTATTGAGATCGCAAACGCAGATGAAGTGGTGGATATGCACGACGATCCTGCCAACGTCATCCGGAAAAAGAAGAATTCCTCTATGGTGATCGGCCTGAAGATGGTGGCCGAGGAAGCTGGCGATGCTTTCGTGTCTGCCGGCAGTACCGGTGCGCTGCTCTCCGGTGCAACCTTGATCGTCAAGCGTGTCAAGGGTATTCGTCGTGCGGCTATGGGTCCTGTGATGCCTAATAAGGCTGGCGGTAAGACCGTAATTTTGGACTGTGGCGCCAATGCCGAATGTACCGCAGAGTTTTTGCTGCAGTTTGGCTTGGTGGGCAGCTTGTATGCCAAGAAATACTTAGGTGTGGAAAGCCCCAAGGTGGGACTTCTCAATATCGGCACAGAGGATACCAAGGGTACACCGCTGCAAAAGGAAGCCTATGGGTTGCTGACAGAAGCGGCCAACCAGGGTCTTCTGAACTTCGTTGGCAACGTTGAGGCAAGAGATGTGCCCCTGGGCGCTGTGGATGTGGTAGTGTGTGACGGTTTTGCCGGTAACGTGCTGCTCAAATCTATCGAAGGCACGGCTATGTTTATGGGCAGTATGATGAAGCATCGGATCTTCAAGCGGAGCATCTTCTCCAAGATCGGCTATTTGTTCTGTAAGCCAGGTGTGGATGAAGTTATGAAAATGCTGGACTACCGGGAAATTGGCGGTACCCAGTTTTTGGGCATTAAAAAGCCCGTGATCAAAGCCCACGGTTCTTCCGATGCATTGGCTTTCCGCAATGCAGTTCGTCAGGCAATGGATGCAGCCAAGAGTGATATTTCCGAGGAATTGGAGCAGGGCCTGAAAGCCCTGGCCAGCGTGGAGGCGACGGATAATGATTAAGGATCTAGAGGATGCGTTAGGCTACCGGTTTCAAAATATTATCCTTTTGCAAAATGCGCTGACCCACTCTTCTTATGCCAATGAGCGTTGGCATAACAGCTTAAAGAGCAATGAACGGCTGGAGTTTTTAGGCGATTCTATTTTGGGTATGGTCGTTGCGGAATACTTGTATCTCACGTTCCAGGATCGCCCGGAGGGCGAGCTGACCCGGATGCGGGCGGATATGGTCTGCGAGCAGGCACTGGCGGAAATTGCCGAGCGCTTGCAGCTGGGTAATCACTTGCTGCTGGGTCACGGTGAAGAACAGAGCAACGGCAGACGCCGTGTTTCTATTTTGGCAGATGCAGTGGAGTCTGTGATCGCAGCGCTGTTTTTGGACGGCGGTATGGCTGCTGCCCGTGGATTTATTGAGAAATTTGTGCTGTGCAACGTGCCAACCACAAAGCTGCATAATATGGACTATAAAACTACCTTGCAGGAGCAGGTACAGCAGAAGAAAGACCAAACGTTGTCTTATGCCCTTTTGGGAGAAAGCGGCCCGGACCACGATAAAAGGTTCTGTGTGGGTGTTTCTCTCAACGGTCAGCTGGTAGGACAGGGCGAGGGAAGCAGCAAAAAGCGTGCAGAGCAGGATGCTGCTCACAATGCCCTGAAAAAAATGTTCCCGGAAGTACTTTAATAAAAAACCGTTGGTTTGGGCAGCGCTCCATAGCCAACGGTTTTTGTATATTTATTTGCAATTTTGGCATCCTTGAATCAGGAGGGATGTTTATGACGAACCGGGAATATAACGAACTGGTGAAAAGTATGTCACCCAAATCTCCCATTATAAAGGATTGTGCATTTGCTTTTGTGATCGGTGGTCTGATTTGCACCATTGCCCAGCTGATTTTGAACGGCTACCTTGCCTTAGGTCTGGAGAAAAACGATGCCTTCACCGCCACCTCCATGTCTATGGTGGTGTTATCGGCATTGCTCACAGGCTTGAGCCTTTATGATGATATTGCAAAATATGCCGGCGCCGGTACGCTGGTACCTATCACCGGCTTTGCCAACTCCGTCGCCGCCCCAGCGGTGGAATTCAAAACTGAAGGCTTCATCCTCGGCGTCGGCGCAAAGATGTTCACAATAGCAGGACCGGTCATCGTGTATGGTGTAAGTGCATCGGTAGTTTACGGCTTGATTTATTGGATAACAACATTATTGTGATTGTTTAATGGTATTTTGGCTTTTTGTTTAGAAATTGAAAATCCCGGCTGAATGGAACTGTTCAGCCGGGATTATTAATTTAATTTAAGTTGGAGCAAGGAGAAATTTTATGCGCCGATAAACTTGGATCAGAGTCAATTAGTGATACCCAAAATTCATATTTACAGCCTACGGTAATAGGGAAGGCATAATCTGCTTGAACTTTATATGTATTACCATCATCTGCTAATATGTGTAGAATTTTAGAATAACCCATTGGATCGGCAGAAATAGTCTCAACAATCCCAGCAAAATTGAATTTGGTACCCTTGTTCATTGCTGGTGATTTACACATATCATAATCGATAGGTAAATAATCAGATTGAATTACATCTGCATTTTCAATTTCGGACATATGGTTAAAACTGATAGAGGCGAGATCTACTACATTTTTTTGAGAGAAGTATATGATCCAATCTCCAATTTGGAGCAGTTCGCTATTAATATAGGTGGGGTATGTATTGACAAGAGATTGCATTTGAGCTTTAGCGGTGCCAATGTCGCAATTATCTAAATACATAATCGCTGCGGTAAGTACTTCTTTTATGAAAGAAGCTTCGTTTTCAGTATTGAATAGCATGCTGAATGAAATATTGATACTTTTGTGAGCATCGTCAGAATAGTACCAAGTAAAGTCACGACGAATTCCTTCTAATTCAGAACCATCCTTACCTGCAACAACAAATTCCACTCCGTATTCTCCATAAGAAGGATACCCAACAACGATATTAAAGGAATTGTTTTCAACAATTTCACGGATGCCGTGGGCTACTTTGCTGACATTCTCGGGTATTGTTACAGTAGGTTCAATTGCCTTGTAGTATTCATCTCCACAGTATTTACATACTAAGTGGTACTGATCTTTACCGTCATCAGTTTTGACATCGGATACGTAATAGTTATAATCATGATTGCACACATCTTCTTGAGAACAACCTGTGAGGTAGTATAAGAAAATGAAACATATGGCAATACATATTAGACGTTTTGTCATTACACACACCTCCTATATTATTTAATATATCATATTGTGTGGTTAGCGTAAAGCCCCATAATTCAAGTAGAATCGAAAAGAAATGAGCCAATTCGACAAAAAACACTGCGTCCTACTTGCACACAAGCAGAAGGCTTCATCCTCGGTGTCGGCGCCAAAATGTTTACAATAGCAGGACCTGTCATCGTCTACGGTGTGTCCGCCAGCGTGGTGTATGGCTTGATTTATTGGATAACGACATTGTTCTAATGGTACTGGATGGATTTACGCGGTTGAAAAATATAACTATTTGTGATATAATACAACCACTATTTAATTAAGGATGGTTTGCTATGAAAACCTATACCATCGTTGCTGGTGTTAACGGCTGCGGAAAAAGCAGTCTGACCGGTGTTTTGCGGACAGAGATCGACAACCTCGGTAAAATCATTGATGTGGATAAGATCACGGCTGCCTGTGGCGGAAACTTGCTGGAGGGTGGCAAAAAAGCGGTAGCTCTGATCGACGAGTGCCTGGAAAAGGAGATTTGTTTCACGCAAGAAACTACACTTTCCGGCAGAAAGACCCTTGATACCGTCAAACGGGCAATTGCAAAAGACTACTATATTCGGCTGTATTATGTGGGGCTGGATACGATGGAGGAAAGTCTGCTTCGTATTGAAAACCGGGTAAAAAGAGGCGGTCACAATATCAATACCGATACGGTGGCAAATCGTTTCTCTAAACGGTTCGAGGATTTGTTGGCAATTTTGCCCCATTGCAACGAAGCGACTTTTTATGATAATGACAACGGTTTTGTTACGGTTGCGAAGTATAAAAACGGAGAATTGCAGACCATCGGGCAAAATAGTCCCCAGTGGCTTTTGGAACTAATTGAAAAGATGAAATGATAAAATCGTGTGCTATATTTGGCACACGATTTTCTAATAATAAAAACAAATTAGTCCTAATGGAACACATATATATGGGTCCTAAGTTGACACAAGCAGAGGGATTTGTGCTTGGGGTATCCGTGCAGTGTGGTTTATGGCTTGATGACCAGATTATTTTAACGCAAAAGGCTTGACCAAACGGTCAAGCCTTTTTTGTAGCATTTTTAAAATCAAATATGGCGATCAACAAGCTTGCCAGGATCACAAGCAGAGAGCCGATCAGCGTTCGGATGCCGAGGGGTTCTCCAAAGACAAGGATGCCGATGACAATGCTGGTGATGGGTTCCAGAGTGCTGAGGATCGAGGTGCGCTCGCTTCCAATGTAAAATGTACTTTGTTGGAACAGGACAACGGCGCCGGTAGTCACTAGCAGAGAAAACAGGATGCAAAGCCCCCAACCAAACACGGTAGCAGGGAAGACCAGCTGGTTTGTGGCAAGGCCAATCACCAAAGTGAAGATACTGCTTGCCGCAGCCACATAAAAACTGAACCGGAAGCCGGAAACACCGGAAGTGTCAAAGCGCGCCAAAAGAACAACATAGCCGGCAAAGGTCAAACCGGAAGAAAGGGCCAGGATGCTTCCGGTAAGATTCGGTGTTTGCTGGGGTGCGTAAAACAGGCTGATACCCAAAACGCAGATCAGAACGCTGATCAGATTGCCACCCTGGGGCTTTTTCCGGGCAAACAGGATCTCAGCAATGACGACGATCGCAGGATAAATAAAGTGAAAAACCGTTGCTGTACCGGACTCTATAAACTGATAGGAGCGAAACAGCAGGATCGGCGTCACACAACAGCCAAGCAGGGAAATCAGGCCGATTTTCGGAAGTTGCTTGATCGGAACGGCCAGGGTTTTATCTTGCATACAGGACAAAAGCGCAAGGGGAATCAGCGAAATGGCATTCCGCAGAAAGACAAGGGTCAAAGGATTTACACCATCGGCATAAATGTGCTTGGCCATAAGGGGCATACAGCCATATATAATTGCGCTGGTAATGGCAAACAGATAGCCAATGGTTGTGGTCTTTTTCATTTTCTCCACCTCTTTCTGCCCAGTATATCACACGGTTTATTTTTTGTAAATCCTCTTCCGGGAACAGTTTTTGAACTTGTTGACATTTCAACAAGTGTGTGTTATAATCTTGACTTGTTGAGAAATCAACAAGTCTCCGGTGGAGGTTGCTTATGAAAGAACGATTTGAAACATTTACGGTTCTGATCAACCGAATCAGCCGCAATATCCGCAAAATCAAAAATTAGGAAATGGCAGAATATGGTCTCAGAAGCGCCCATATTTCCTGCCTGTATTATCTTTATACCACCGACGGCGCAACGGCAACAGACCTTTGTGAGCGTTGCGAGGAAGACAAGGCGACCATTTCCCGCGCGCTGGATTATCTGGAAACGAGTGGCTACCTGACCTGCACGTCCAAAAGTGCCAAACGCTATAAAAGCCCCTTGGTTTTGACGGAAAAGGGCAGTATCGTGGGAAAGCAGATCGCAGATAAGATCGGCGCTGTGCTCGATACAGTCAGCGAAGGCCTTACAGAAGAGGAGCGTATCGCATTTTATCG
Source organism: Faecousia sp. (assembly GCA_045632385.1). GTDB lineage: Bacteria > Bacillota > Clostridia > Oscillospirales > Oscillospiraceae > Faecousia. Next base: position 2,241 of record JAZQWQ010000118.1, on the reverse strand, counting down.
CAGCCTTTCCATTATCAGTCATAGTCTGGAAACGGTATTAGGCAACGAGAAGTAAGGAGCAGAAATTCATGAAAACAAGAATTATTGTAGACTCAACAGCGGATTTGACACCCCAGTATCAAAGTCGGGTACATACTGTGCCGCTAACCTTAAGCTTTGGCGACGAGGAATACATCGATGGCGTCACCATCGACAAGCGTGAATTTTACGAAAAGCTGATCGAAACGGATGTAGTTCCGACCACCAGCCAGGCCACTCCGGATTCGTTTATGAAAGCCTTTGAAAGCGCCCGGGAGGCTGGGGAAGACGTGGTGGTCATTACCTTGTCCTCCAAGCTTTCCGGTACTTACCAAAGCGCCATGATCGCCGCAGAGGATTATGAAAATGTCTACGTGGTGGACGGTATGAGTGCAGCCATTGGCACCGGTATTTTGGTGGAGTTGGCTGTCCGGTTGCTGGATAGCGGAATGGAAGCCAAGGAAATTGCCCGTACGCTTGAGCAGGAGAGAGAAAAAATCTTGGTGGTGGCGCTGATTGACACCCTGGAATACCTGAAAAAGGGCGGACGTATTTCGAAAACCACGGCGGTGGTGGGCGGTATGCTGAACATTAAGCCGGTGGTGTCCATTTCTGACGGTGTGATCAACATCCTTGGGAAAGCCAGAGGCTCTAAAATGGGAAACAATCTGCTTATGCAGGAGATTGAAAAGGCCGGTGGTGTGGATTTTTCCAAACCTGTCTTGTTGGGGTACACCGGCATCTCTGATGCCTTGCTTCTGAAATATATCGAAGACAGCAAGCAGCTTTGGGAAGGAAACCTGGATGAAGTCCGTTACGAAACGGTGGGTAGTGTGATCGGCACCCACGCAGGCCCCGGCGCTGTTGCGGTTGCGTTCTTTAAGAAATAAAAAAGGGCAACACTTCGTTTGGAAGTGTTGCCTTTTTGTTATGCCCTTTTCGCTTCTTTGTCAAAGCTGTGGATCCAGTCAGCCTTGATTAGATAGATCAGGAAGATAATGCTGCTGAGTGTCCAGGAAATGGGGTATGCCCAGGAAACGGTGGTCAATTCGTTGACGAGCTTTACCGCAATGGTGATGTAGCTGACACGAATCACGCACCAGCAGGCCAGCATAATAAACATCGGCACAGTGGATTTGCCTGCGCCACGCAGGATGCTGGCTACGCAGTGGGAAAAGGCCAGCAAAAAGTAGAACATACAAATTGTTTGCATATGGCGCACACCAAAATCAATGGCTTCCTGTGTTTCACAGAACAGGCCGATCAGCTTTGGCGCAAACAGATAAGAAGTCAGACCTACCAATTCTGCAATCAGGCAGCTGCAGGCGATGCCAAAGCCAATACCCTTTTTGACCCGGTCGTGACGGCCTGCGCCCAGATTTTGTCCCACAAAGGTAGACAATGCCTGAGAGAAACAAGTTACCGGCAGGAACACGAAGCCCTCCAACTTGGAGTAAGAGCCGCAACCGGCCATAGCGGCTTTGCCAAAGCTGTTAATGTTAGACTGCACCACGACATTGGCAATGGCAATCACGCTGTTTTGCACACCGGAGGGGAAACCATATTTGAGAATCTCAAAAAGACTTTTTTTGTCAAAGGAAATTTCTTTGATCTTTACCTGATATGGGGCATCGATCTTCAGCAGGTGGATGCAGCAAAGCAGTGCGCTGACACCTTGGGAAATGGTGGTTGCCATAGCTGCAGAACCCACGTCCAGGCGCATAATACCCACGAACAAAAGATCCAGGCCGATATTGATAAAGGTAGAAACGATCAGATAGTACAGCGGATGTTTGCTGTCGCCAACTGCGTGGAGGATGCCCACAAAAATGTTGTACATCACAACAAAGATCGCACCGAAGAAGTAATACCGGAAATAGCTGATGGAACGGGGGAGAACTTCCGTCGGAGTCCCCATCCAGCCCAGAATGATCGGTGTCAAAGCAACACCCAGCGCTGTAAGAACCACGCCAATGACAAGACCAAAGGCAATAGCAGTATGGATCGCTTTGCGCATAGAGGTGTATTGCTTTGCGCCAAAGTATCGCGCGATGATCACACCGGCGCCCATAGAAAGACCCTGGAAAAAGCTGACCATCATAAAGATCAGACTTCCGGAAGAACTGACTGCTGCCAGGGCATCATCGTTTATGAAATAGCCGACACACCAGGCATCAAAGGCATTATATAACTGCTGGAATAAATTCCCTAAAAATACCGGCA
>JAZQWQ010000117.1:0-3602 GCA_045632385.1 Faecousia sp. | reverse complement strand
CGCCTGGGAAAACAAGAGCCTGATTGAACTCAATGTCCGGGCAAAGCTGGGTGTCAATATTTTGTCTGTAAAGCGAGATGGCAATATTACTGTTTCGCCTGCGGCAGATTATCGTTTGGCAAAGGGAGATATTATGTTGGTGCTGGGCGAGACTGCGGCCCTGGAAGCGGTGCAGAAATTGTGATGGAAAGAATAACTTCACGGAAAAATCCGTTTTTGCAGCAGGTACGTCGTTTGCTGACCTCCAAAAAGGAACGGGAGCAAGCCGGACTTTTTGTGGCCGACGGCACCAAGCTTTTGGAAGAAGCGATCCGGTGGTGCAAGGAACTTGACACGGTGATTTTATCTGACCACGTAGACCTGGAAGTACCGGAGGGGGTTCGCCTTGTCCGGGTGCCGGAAGATGTGATGCAGAGCATTTCTCCAATGCAGACCCCCCAGGGGGCGCTGTTTCTGTGCCGCCTGCCGGAAAAAACAACATTTACCCCCAAGCCGGGAATGCTGATGCTGGATGGCATTCAGGACCCTGGCAATTTGGGAACGATTTTGCGAACAGCAGATGCGTTGGACATACCGGTGGCTCTTTTGGAGGGCTGCGCAGATCCGTATAGCCATAAGGTCGTCCGGGCCAGTATGGGCGCGGTGTTCCGTATGCATGTGCAGCAGACTATCTGGGCAGAAGCTCGGGAGCAATGCGAAAAAGCCGGGATCGCTGTAGCGGTAACGGCACTTTCCAGCCGTGCAGTTGACCTGCGCCAGGCACCTGTAGAGCAGATGGCGGTGGTCATCGGCAGCGAAGGTCAGGGTGTGCGGAAAGAAATTCTGGACAGCGCTGACCGGGAACTGATCATTCCCATGAACCCCCGTTGTGAATCCCTCAATGCAGCCATTGCTGCAGCCATTGTGATGTGGCAAATGCAAAAATAGAAAGAGAAAAGGGTGAAGAAAATGCTGTTACATTGGGTGTGGTATGCTACCTTGCCAAAGCTATCCTTGCAGCAAAAGCTTTCTTTATTAACGCATTTTCCAAGCCCCGAAGATATTTATCATACTGAGCGCTTTCCGGAGCTTCCGGACAATATTGCTCAGGCTTTGGAAAATAAAGACCTGACGCCGGCACGGCATATTTTAAAGACTTGCGGAGAAACCCAGGTCAGTATCATGGCGATGACCGATGCCGGTTATCCGTCCAGATTGCGGAATATCTCCGACCCGCCTTTGGTACTATATTATAAAGGTGCCTTGCCGGATTTTGAGGGACAACCGGTCATCGGTGTGGTAGGTACCCGAAAAGCAACCTCCTACGGTATGACCAATGCCCGGGACTTTTCCCGGCAAATAGCCCGGTGTGGCGGCTTGGTGGTATCCGGTGGTGCTGGAGGTATTGATACTGCCGCTTTGCAAGGTGCAGCCCAGACAGGACGGCAGAGTGTTGCGGTGCTGGGGTGCGGTGTGAATGTGGTGTATCCTGCGTCCAACCGGGACTTGTTTGCCCAAATTGCCAAAAACGGCTGCCTGATTTCGGAGTATCCTCCGGATACAGAGCCAAGACCCTGGCAATTTCCGGAGCGCAACCGCATTATCAGCGGCCTTTCTGACGGTGTGTTGGTGGTAGAAGCGCCAGAGAAAAGTGGCGCACTGATTACTGCCCGGGATGCGTTTGAACAGGGAAGAGATGTGTTTGTCGTTCCCGGCAATATTGGCGTGCCTGCTTGCGCAGGCAGTAATGCCCTGATGCAGGAACTTGCCACCGCAGTGACCAGCGGTTGGGATGTGCTGAAACGGTATGCAGATCTGTACCCAGATGTGACCCAGGCCGGTATGGAAACACGGGCAGATTACTCCCGTGCAAGGGTCGCACAACCGGTGTTTTACCCCACAGCGGACAAAAAAACCATTGACAATCCGCCGATAAGTGCGTATAGTGACTTAGATAACAACCTGACAGAACAGGAAAAACGCATCCTGGGCTGTTTGTCAGGTAGTCCGGTGGCAGTGGACGATGTGATTGCCCAGGCAGGGCTTCCGGCAACGGAGGTTTTACGAATTTTAACTGCGCTTGCGCTTAAAGGTGTGGTGATCAACCACCCGGGCAGACATGTGTCTGTCAAATAAATTCAGGCAACGGAGGAAACCATGGCAGAAACCAATCTTGTAATTGTGGAGTCGCCTTCCAAGGCGAAGACCATTGGCAAATATTTGGGACCCGATTTTGTGGTAAAGGCCAGTATGGGCCATCTGCGGGATTTGCCCAAAAGCACAATGGGAGTGGATATCGAAGGCGGTTTTGAGCCGGAATATGTACCCATGGACACCAAGACCGAGATCATTGCAGAGCTGCGAAAGGCTGCCAAAAAGGCAGATAATGTATATCTGGCAACTGACCCGGACCGTGAAGGTGAGGCCATTTCCTGGCATTTGAAGGAGCTTTTGCAGCTTCCGGATGAAAAGACTTACCGGGTAACTTTTAATGAGATCACCCAAAAGGTGGTCAGCGAATCTATTAAAAATCCCAGAAATATTGACTATGCCCTGGTAGATGCCCAGCAAGCCCGACGGGTGCTGGACAGAATCGTAGGCTATCAGCTTTCTCCTCTGCTGTGGAAGAAAGTGCGTCGTGGTCTGTCTGCCGGTCGTGTGCAGTCTGTGGCTACCCGGCTGGTGGTGGATAGAGAAAATGAGATTCGTGCATTCCAGTCCAAGGAGTATTGGTCTTTGGATGTAACGCTGGATCGGGTAGGAAAGCCCGGCAGCTTCGTGGCACGCTATCACGGCAACACCAAAAAGATCGAGCTGGAAAGCGAAGCCCAGACCGATAAGATCATAGCCGATATTACCGGCAAGGAATTTACGGTCACCAGCGTCAAGCGTGCGGAGAAGAAGCGCACTGCTGCGCCTCCGTTTACCACGTCTACCTTGCAGCAGGAAGCTTCCCGGAAGCTGAATATGACCCCCAAGCACACGATGGCCGTTGCCCAGCAGCTGTATGAAGGTGTGGACGTGGCCGGTGAGGGCACGTTAGGTCTGATCACCTATATGCGTACCGACTCTCTGCGTCTTTCTGAAGAAGCAATGGCAGCAGCCGGTGATTTCATTAAAAACCGCTACGGCAAGGATTACTATTACGGAAAGCCCCACGCTTTCAAGACAAAATCCGCAGCCCAGGATGCCCACGAAGCCATCCGTCCTACCCACGTAGAGCTGGATCCGGAGCGTATCCAAAGCAGCCTGACCAAGGATCAGTACCGGCTGTATAAGCTGATCTGGAGCCGCTTCCTGGCTTCTCAGATGGCAAATGCTGTGTATGATACCATTTCCATCGATACCCAGTGTGCCGGTCATACGTTCCGCAGCACCCACCAAAGCCTGAAATTCTCCGGCTTCATTGCCGTCTATGAGGAAGGTCGGGACGAAGAGGGTGAGACTGTCGGTTCTCCGTTGCCTGATTTGCAGGAAGGGGGTCGCGCGCTGGCATCTGACATCAAGAAAGAACAGCATTTCACCCAGCCTCCGGCCCGTTATACTGAGGCAACCCTGGTGAAGGCAATGGAAGAAAAGGGCGTTGGCCGTCCTTCTACCTATGCCGGTATCGTTTCTACCAT
>JAZQWQ010000116.1:0-2545 GCA_045632385.1 Faecousia sp. | reverse complement strand
CCTGCTGCCGGTGACGTGGTGGTTCTGCTGGGTGGCCGTACCGGTCGTGACGGCATCGGCGGTGCTACAGGTTCTTCCAAGAGTCACAATATGAAATCCTTGACCACTATGGCTTCTGAAGTTCAAAAGGGTAATGCTCCCGAAGAACGAAAGATTCAGCGCTTGTTCCGCAACGCCGAGGTCACACGCCTGATCAAACGTTGTAATGACTTTGGCGCGGGTGGTGTTTCTGTTGCCATTGGTGAGTTGGCTCCCGGTCTGAAAATCGACCTGGATGCAGTTCGTAAGAAGTACGAAGGCTTGGACGGCACAGAAATTGCCATTTCCGAATCTCAGGAGCGTATGGCAGTTGTTGTGGAGGCTAAGGATGCAGATCAGTTTATTGCTCTGGCCGAAGCTGAGAATTTGGAAGCTTACCGTGTCGCTACCGTTACCGAAGAGGAACGGATGGTAATGACCTGGAAGGGTAGCACCATTGCGAACCTGAGCCGCGCATTTTTGGATACCAACGGCGCTGTTAAGCATACCGAGGCACATATCACTAAAAAAGATCTGTCTGTGTTAAGCAATGCACTCTACAGCAATCTGCGTGAAATGGCAGCTGATTTGAAGACTGCTTCTCAGAGAGGTCTTGTGGAGCGTTTCGACGCTACCATCGGTGCAGGCTCTGTTACAATGCCCTTTGGCGGCAAGCGCCAGTTGACACCTGCTCAGTCTATGGCTGCAGTTCTGCCGGTGCTGCCCGGTCAGGAAACGGACCAGGCCTCTGTGTTCAGCTGGGGCTGTGATCCGGATCATCTGTCTGTTGACCCCTACACCGGCGCCCACGCATCTATCTATCATTCTGTTGCCAAGCTGGTTGCAGCTGGCTGTGACTATAAGCAGGCTTATTTAACATTGCAGGAGTTCTTTGAACGTCTGAGAAATGAGCCTGATCGTTGGGGCAAGCCTTTTGCGGCTCTGCTGGGCGCTTTGGATGCACAGCTGGAACTGGGTGCTGCAGCTATTGGCGGCAAGGACTCTATGTCCGGTACGTTCCTGGATCTGGATGTACCTCCCACTTTGATTTCCTTTGCGATTGCACCTATCAACAAGCAGGATGTGATTACACCTGAGTTCAAAGAAGCAGGCAATCCTGTTTACCTGTTTGGTGCAACAGATGAGACAGCTGACAGCCTGAAAGCTGCCTGGGAAGCACTCTATGCTCTGCATAAAGCCGGTAAGGTCAAGGCTGCATGGGCTGTTGAGCACGGTATTGGCGAAGGCATTATGAAGATGTCCTTTGGTAATAACATTGGTTTTGCTTCCTCTGCAGATATTGCAGATTGGCACTCTCGCCTGTGGGGTTTCCTGGTTGTGGAACTGACAGAAGATGTCAATATCCCCGGTGCTATGAAGCTGGGTTCGACTACTGCCGAGCCTGTAATCAAGCTGGGTGATGATACCGCAACGATCGATGAGCTTTATAAGCTCAATGCTGAAACCCTGGAGAGTGTCTACCCTGTCCACGCAAGAGAGGAAGAAGGCGAAATGCCGACATTCTCCTTTGAAGGTAAGTGTGATATTACCTCTGAGGTTAAGGTTGCCAAGCCTAAGGTGTTGATTCCGGTATTCCCCGGTACCAACTGCGAATATGACTCTGCTCGCGCTGTAGAAGCAGCTGGTGCTGAGGCTGAGATCTTCGTGATCCGCAATCTGACAGCTGAGGATGTAGCAAATAGCGTTGCTGAGTTTTCTGCAAAAGTCAAGACTGCGCAGATGATCTTCATCCCTGGCGGTTTCTCCGGTGGTGACGAGCCGGATGGTTCTGCAAAGTTTATTACTGCGTTCTTCCGCAACCCTGCAGTTAAAGAAGCAGTTACGGACATGCTGGACAACCGGAACGGTCTGATGTGCGGTATTTGTAACGGTTTCCAGGCGCTGATAAAATTGGGTCTTGTGCCTTACGGCAAGATCATTGACACCGATGAGAATTGCCCCACCTTGACATTTAACAATATCAGCCGTCACCAGAGCCGTATCGTCCATACCCGTATTGCTTCTACTAAGTCTCCCTGGCTGAGCCGTATGAACGTTGGCGATGTGGTAAATGTCCCGATTTCTCACGGTGAAGGTAAGTTCTTGGCAAGTCCTGAGCTGATTGCCCAGCTTGCTGCTAACGGTCAGATCGCGACCCAGTATGTGGATCTGGACGGAAAGGCAACTGCTGACATTGATTTCAATCCCAATGGTTCTCTGTGCGCCATCGAAGGTATTACTTCTCCTGACGGAAGAGTATTCGGCAAGATGGGTCACAGCGAGCGTATTGGCGATGGCCTTTATAAGAATGTTCCCGGTAACTACGATATCGAGATGTTCAAGGCTGCTGTTGATTACTTTAATAAATAAAAGCAAGATCCCCACCTTAGACTGCCCCTGTAAAAACAGACAATAGACAAAGAGCCCCCTGATGTAGGATAATAACTACGTCAGGGGGTATTGTTATGAGCAAAAGGAAATGGACAAATATGCAGGAATTGTCACCACAGATTCTTGCAATGCGAGA
>JAZQWQ010000115.1:0-15370 GCA_045632385.1 Faecousia sp. | reverse complement strand
TTTTAAAAAATTAAGAACGCCACCGCTGTTGCGGTGGCGTTTAACGCTGTATTAGACAGCGCGCTCGACCTTATTGGAACGGAGGCATCTGGTACAAGCGTACACATGGCACGGAGCACCGTCAACAATGGCCTTGACCCGCTTTACATTGGGTTTCCAGGTTCGATTGGAACGTCTGTGGGAGTGGGAAACCTTGATACCGAAGGTAACGCCCTTGCCACAATAATCACACTTCGCCATACACTGCACCTCCTATCCGAAATGCATACTCAAAACTACGCCCAAAACAGGCGCTTAGATATGATAGCAGACATTTGCAAAAAAAGCAAGTGTTTTTTTGGAATTTTTTTAGTTTTTTCAAAATATTCTTGCTATTCCTGTTTTTAATCGGTATAATGATTACAAGAATTAGAAAAAGGGTGACAGATATGTACGATATTCATAGCGTTTTACTGACAACCTTGGTAAAAGAATTTAATCTGGAAGTAGCCTTTGCGGCTACAGACTATGAGCAGATCCGCCTGACGGTGGTAGACGTGGCAAGACCCGGTTTGCAGCTGGCAGGTTACTATGACCACTTTGAGCCTATGCGTTTGCAGGTGATGGGCAATGTGGAGACCAGCTATTTGCAAAAGCTGACCGAGGCTGAACGCGCCATGACCTTTGACCGTCTGTTCTCCTATAAATCCCCGGCACTTTTGATCGCCCGGGATATCGTCCCGGATCCCCAGTGTCTGGAAATGGCGAAAAAGCATAATGTTACGGTGCTTCGCAGCCACCAGGCGACCAGTACGATTGTGTCGGATATTATTGCCTACCTGAAATCTGCTTTGGCGCCCAGCATTACCCGGCACGGTGTTTTGATGGAAGTCTACGGCGAAGGCTTGCTGCTCATTGGCGATAGCGGTATCGGCAAGAGCGAGGCTGCAATCGAGCTACTAAAGCGTGGCCATCGATTGATCGCTGACGATGCCGTGGAAATTCGAAAGGTTTCTGATAAAACCCTGATCGGCAATGCGCCGGAGCTGATCCGCAACTATGTGGAGCTGCGTGGTATCGGTATTATCAACGTGGCAAAGCTTTTTGGTATGGGCGCAGTTCGTGCAGAAAACGAGATCAATTTGGTCGTAAATATTGTTCCCTGGGATCAGCAAAAGGTCTACGATCGGCTGGGCTTGGAGGAACAGCATATGGATATTTTGGGTGTCCAAATTCCGATGAATACCATTCCCATCACCCCTGGCCGTAACTTGGCGGTGATTTTAGAGGTGGCGGCTATGAATAACCGTCAGCGGAAGATGGGCTACAACCCGGCGCTGGAGTTTACCCAGCAGATGGATCGGCAATTTTCTGCCAATCAGGAGTAATTATGAAGGAAATTACTGTGGGCGCAAATGATGCAGGACAGCGGTTAGACCGATTTTTGGCTAAGGCAGTACCGCTGCTTCCGGCATCTTTAGCCCAAAAATATATCCGCATCAAGCGAATTAAGTGTAACGGCGCCCGGACGGAACGGGATACCCGGCTTAAGCAGGGAGATGTGCTGCAGCTTTATATCAACGATGAATTCTTTGATAAGCCCCGGGAGGACAATGCCTACCTGACTGTAGCTGCGCCCAAGCTGAACATTGTGTATGAAGATGATCAGATATTGCTGGTAGATAAGCGCCCCGGATTGGCGGTACACCCCCACGACGGCGCAGAATACGGCAGAACCCTCATTGACCACATCCAGGCTTATCTTTATCAGAAACGGGAATGGAATCCAAGAGGGGAGAATGCCTTCACCCCGGCGCTGTGCAACCGGATCGACCGCAATACCGGCGGCATTGTGATCGCAGCAAAAACTGCAGAAGCGCTGCGTGTTATGAACCAGAAGATCAAGGATCGTGAATTGGACAAGCGATACTTGGCGATTGTTGAGGGTACACCCAAACCTCAAAAAGGCTCGCTGAAAGGCTACCTGTTCAAAGATGCTAAGAAAAACCGTGTTTTCGTGTCGGACACGCCGAAAACAGGGGCAAAGACCTGCCAGACCAATTATATTACTTTAGCCAGTCAAAAGGGCTTATCCTTGGTGGAATGTGAATTGATTACCGGAAGAACCCACCAGATTCGCGCTCAATTTGCTCACGCCGGACACCCTTTGTTGGGTGACGGAAAATATGGCAAGTTGGATAAACGGTTTGATCGGAATTATCAGGCGCTTTATTCTTATAAGCTGACCTTCTGTTTTACCACCGAAGCCGGAAGCTTAAGCCACTTAAACGGAAAAACCTTCCAGGTCAAGGAAGTGGATTTCGTAAAAGAATACTTTCCCTCAGAGTGTCAATAAACCCCAAAACCGTCAAAACACGGAATATGACATATAAAAAGCCTTCCCCCTGGGGGGAAGGTGCCAAAAACCCATTTGATTTTTGGCGGGTGAGGGGTATAAAACCCTTGCATACGCAAGGCATTTTGACTTACTGCACAAACCGGACCCTAACGTACCATCTGTACGCCGACGGGTCCGGTTTGCTCGTCTTTTGGGCTTTCTTGACCGCTGCTGTTTATAATACTTTTTGAATCGTACCGCTGCCGATGACCAAATCTTCGTCGTAGAGGACAACCGCTTGCCCGGTGGTGATGGCCCTTTGCGGCTCTGTAAATACGACCTTTGCAAGACCGTTATCCATGGGATAAACGGTGGCAGGTTGCTCAATGTGGCGATAGCGCACACGGGCTTTTACCTGCAGAGGCTGCTCCAATGTGTCGAAGGGTATGAAATTCCAGTTATCTGCGATGAGGGTCGTCCGGAACAAATCTTCGTTCTGTCCCAGCGTTACAGTGTTTTCTGCCATATTTTTACCAATCACATAAGCCGGTTCACCCAAAGCGATTCCCAGCCCCTTCCGCTGACCGATGGTATAACCCACAGCACCTTGGTGACGTCCCAATACCTGACCTTCCCGGTTTAAGTAATCGCCCCCGGGATAGGATTTTCCGGTGTAACGTTCCATAAAGGCCTTATAATCTCCGTCGGGAATAAAACAAATATCCTGAGAATCTTTTTTTCGGGCGGTGATGAAGCCTTGTTCCTCCGCAATTTGTCTTGCCTGCTCCTTTGTCAGTTCACCCAGAGGGAACAAAATATGGGAAAGCTGGTGCTGATCCAAACAAGCCAAAAAATAACTCTGATCTTTGGCAAGATCCGCCGCTTTGTATAAAAGAAAACGGCCGTTTTCTTCTTTTATTTTAGCATAATGACCCGTGGCCAGACGGTCGCAATCCAGCTTTAGCGCTTGCTGCAAAAGCACGTCAAATTTGATCGTTTTATTGCAGGTAACGCAGGGATTTGGTGTACCGCCTTGCTCGTAGCAGGAAATAAAATCGTCAATGACCAGCCGGGCAAAATCTTCCCTGTGATTAAAGCTGTAAAAAGGAATTTCCAAACGGTCTGCAACAGCTTTGGCATCCTCGACACCGGCATCACTGCACAGAACCATCGTTGCGCCAATGCAGTCAAATCCGGCTGCCTTGATTAGGTGTGCAGCCACAGAACTATCCACACCGCCACTCATTGCCAACATTACTTTTGCCATACCCGTTCTCCTTCCTCGTTTTTTCTGATTTTATCATAGGCTACGCAGAAATGCAAGGGAGATAAGCAGTGAACATTTTGCAACATTTCCGGTTATTAACAGTTGCTTTGCCCCTGTTTCTTTGGTATAATGGCAACAAAGAGAAAGAAAGGAACGCATATGTTACATAAACGAATAACCGGTCTTTTGCTGGCGATTGTGCTTGTGTTTAGCCTGTTGCCTGTGGGCGTTCGCGGTGACGATGCGCTGACCATCAGCCAGGAAGGCCTGAATTTATTAAAAAAAGAAGAGGGTTTCAGCCGGAAACCTTACTGGGACTACGCCCAGTGGACTGTGGGTTACGGCACCAAATGCCCGGACGATAAACTGGAGGAATACCAGGCAAACGGTATCCCTGAGGAGGAAGCGGAAGAACTTCTTAGGAACTTTATCAATCGGTTTGCCGGTGCGCTTAATCAGTTTGCAGCGCAACACAGCTTGAAGTTCACCCAAAACCAGTTCGATGCCTTGATGCTGTTTTCCTACAATTGCGGCACGGCCTGGATGTATTCCAAAACCGGAACGCTATACAAAGCAGTTACTGGCGGCGCTACCGGCAACCAACTGATTCACGCATTTACCCTGTGGTGCAATGCCGGCGGACAGATCAAAACATTTCTTTTGCGCCGCCGCCTGAGTGAGGCCAATATTTATCTCAATGGAAAGTATTCGCAGACACCGCCGGAGAATTTTTGCTATACCCTGTTTGATGCCTGTGGCGGAAAAGTAAGCCCCAACGTACAGGGGTATGATTCCTCTCTGACGGCAGCCATCTTGCCGAAACCCACCTACGATGGCTATACGTTTAAGGGCTGGTTTACAGCTAAGACAGGTGGCACAAAGGTAGAAAAATTGGACAGTACCACCAAAAGCACAAGACTTTATGCCCGGTGGATAATTCCTGGCGCAGCAGAAGAGGAAACGCAACCGGAACCCACTCCGGGAACGGGAGTTACGGTTACTGTCACGACGGACGGGCTGAATGTTCGTAAAGGCCCGGGTACCAATTACCAATCCATTCAAAAAATCAACGCCGGCACAAAGCTGGTGATCACAGAAACAGCCAAGGGCGGAAGCTATACCTGGGGCAAATGTGATTTGGGTTGGGTGTGCCTTGCCTATACGAATTACGACACGGTTGCACAGCCGAAAGAAGAACCTCGGGCTGGTACGGTCAAAGTAGATGGTGGCGGCCAGCTGAAGATTCGCAAAGGCCCCGGCATGTCCTACGATATTGTCGGTTACCTGAATGATGGTGACCAGGTGTCGATTTTGCAGACCCAAAAAAGCGGCACGATGCTTTGGGGTAAGATCGACAAAGGCTGGATCAGCATGAACTATGTGGTTTTGGGCGCTGCGGAGGCAAAGCCGGAAGAAGCGCCCCAGGCCGGAACGGTCAAAGTTGACGGACAGCTGAAAATCCGCAAAGGACCGGGTACGTCCTATGATATTGTGGGCTACCTGAATAATGGGGATAAAGTATCGATCCTGCAGACCCAGAAAAACGGCACGATGCTCTGGGGCAAGATCGATAAAGGCTGGATCAGTATGAACTATGTGGTTCTGGGGAGCCAGGAGTCTGCGCCGAAACCTCCGGCAACGACCCCGGTCCAAACCGGAACGGTGAAAGTCAGCGGACAGCTGTGGATACGCAGTGGCCCAGGCACAAATTATGATATTGTTGGTTTCTTAAATAATGGCGCCCGGGTTTCTATTACGGAAATGAAAAAAGGCGGCAGCCTGAATTGGGGTAAAACCGACAAGGGTTGGATATGTTTGTCCTACGTGGTAATGGACAGCCAAACACAAACTACGGTCAATGGAACGGTTAAAGTAGATGGCGGCGGACAGCTTCGGATTCGAAAAGGTCCTGGCACATCCTACGACGTCGCCGGTTACTTAAACACCGGAACCAAGGTCACGATTTTGGAACAAAAGACTGTGGGCAGCGCTGTCTGGGGCAAGATCGACAAAGGTTGGATCAGCTTGTACTACGTGGTTTTGGATATTCAGAGCGCACAGCCGGAAATCAAAACGGTCACCACCGATGGCTTGCGGATTCGCAGCGGTCCGGGAACCACTTATCGGATTGTGGGGTATCTGAACAAAAACGACAAGGTAAAGATTTTGGAAACCAAGAAGGTCGGCAGCGCCCAGTGGGGCAAGATTGACAACGGCTGGATCAGCCTTTCTTACACAAAGTAAAATAAAACCGCCCTGTGGCTTGTTGCCATAGGGCGGTTTTGTATCATCCAAGGAAATAACCCATTGCCAGCATCAGACAAAAACCAATCAGCAGCGAATAGGTAACACCCCGGGCATCGTCATGGTGGGTCTCCGGGATCATCTCGTCACTGATCACATAGAGCATCGTGCCACCGGCAAAAGCCAGGGCGAAGGGCAAAATTGCGGTGGAAAGGTTCACTGCAAAATATCCCAGCAGTGTTCCCAACACTTCAATAACACCGGTAGCCATTGCACAGACAAAGGTGCGTTTGGGACTCATTCCCGCGGCCAGCATTGGGCCGATGATCACCATACCTTCCGGAATGTTCTGCAATGCAATACCGGCAGCAATGGTAATGGCCTGGGCATTGTTGCCGCTGCCAAAGCCCACACCGGCGGCAATGCCTTCTGGCAGGTTGTGAATGCCGATGGCCATCACAAAAAGCAGCACTTTATTTAGCTTTTGCGCATTGTCCGGATGTTGCTCCTGATCGATACCGGCCAACCGATGCAGATGGGGAACCAATTTATCCAGCACGTTCAAAAACAGCGCGCCGGCAAATACACCCAGAGTGGTCATCACGATAGGGGAGAAACTTTCGTATTCCAGCGACGGCAAAATCAGGCCGGTCACCGCCGCACAAAGCATAACGCCTGCGGCAAAAGCCAGCACGATATCACTGAATTTGTGGGATATCTTTTTGAAAATAAATCCCAGTAAAGAGCCGAAAATCGTTGCACCGCCCACACCAAGCGCAGTCAGTAAAACCAATTTCATAAACAGCACCTCTTTTCAAGTCTATTATAGAAATTTCAGACACTTTTGTCAAAAGGAAAATTACCGGAAAAATCACGTCGTAGCACTTGCTTTTTTTGCGTATTTTCAGTATAATAAATTGATTTGTTATAACTAAAATTACAAAGAGGTTATGTTGTGTATTTAAAGAGTTTGGAAGTACAGGGCTTTAAGTCCTTCCCGGATAAGACATTGATCCGTTTTGGCGATGATATTACCGCTATTGTCGGACCTAACGGCTCCGGAAAATCGAATATTTCCGATGCGATTTTGTGGGTTATGGGTGAACAGAGCACCAAGACCTTGCGCGGCGCAAAAATGGAGGACGTGATTTTTGGCGGAACCCAGAAGCGTGCAGCTGTGGGTTTTGCTGAGGCAACCTTGACCTTGGACAATACCGACCGCGCTTTGCCTTACGAAGCAGACGAAGTGATGGTCACCCGTCGGTACTATCGCAGCGGTGACAGTGAGTATTACATCAACCGTCAGTCTGCCCGTTTGCGTGACATTAACGAAATGTTTATGGACACGGGTCTCGGCAGAGAGGGTTATTCCAATATCGGCCAGGGCAGAATTGATGAGATTCTGTCCCTGAAAAGTGCGGATCGCCGTGAAATTTTTGAGGAGGCAGCCGGTATTTCCAAATACCGCCACCGCAAAGAGGAAACAGAGCGCAAGCTTGCCCATACGGAAGACAATTTGCTCCGTATCGGTGACAAGGTTTCTGAGCTGGAATTGCAGCTGGAGCCTTTGAAGCGGCAATCGGAAAAGGCAAAACAATATCTGGAGCTGAAGGAAGAACTGCAGGGTGTTGAGGTAGCTGTGTGGCTGGATACCCTGGAGAAGCTGTCTGCTGCCGCAAAGAAAGCAGAGGAGGACTATGCTTCCGCGTCCTTTGTGCTGAAGCAAGCCCATGATGACCTGGAAAGACTTTATGCCCAATCTGAGCAGCTGGGCGCAGAATTGCACCACCGGGACGGTGAACTGGAAAGTATCCGTCTGCAGGTGAATTTCCTGGAGCAGACCCACCAGCAGCTGGATGGCCAGATGGCGGTGTTGCAGGGCAATATCCGCAACAACGAGGAAAATATTCAGCGTGTGGAAGAGGAACTGCAGGGTCAGGAAGACCGCAACGGCGGTATTTCCGCACAGCTTACCCAGACCCAACAACGACTCACTGCGATTGAAACAGAGCTGACAGAAAAGCGTGAGCAGCTGACTGCGTTGCAGCAGGAACTGGCGGCTATGACTGCCAGCGCTGAGGGTATAACGCGTCAATTTTTAGAACTGCGGGCGACTGAAAGTACCCTGACCGCTGAAATTGCCGGTCGGGAAGCAGACCTGCGTGGTTTGGAAACCAGCCGGGAAGAGAGCAAAGAACGGTTAGAGCAGTTAAATAGCGACCTGCAATCCGGCACAACCCGGGAGGCAGAAGCAAAGGCTGCCCAGGCAGCGTGCCTGAAAGAATTGCAAAAAGCCCAGGAAGAGGTCACAGCCTGCAACAATGCCATTTCCGGCTATACGCTGCGCCAGCAGAACCGGGCAAAGCGTCGGGATGAGCTGGCACAGGAAAACCGGGAGCTTGTCAATAAGTTGGACGGAATTCAGGCAAAAATTCGTGTATTCCAGGCAATGGAACGGGATTTTGAAAGCTACCAGAAATCGGTTCGAATGGTTATGCAGGAGAGCCAGCGTGGCGCTTTGCGGAATATCCACGGCCCGGTATCCCGGTTGATTCGTACAGATGACGAATACACCGTTGCCATCGAGATCGCTTTGGGCGGTGCGATGCAGCAGGTGGTAGTCGATAACGAGCAGGATGCAAAGGCGGCCATTACCTTCCTGAAACGTACCGGTGGCGGTCGTGCTACCTTCCTGCCTATTGCTACGGTAAAGGGAAAAGAACTGAAAGAAAACGGCTTGGAGCGCTCTCGTGGCTTTGTGGATATTGCCTCCAACCTGATTCAGACCGACAAGCGTTACCAGGGTATCGTGGACAACCTGCTGGGCAGAATTGTCATTGTGGAGAATATTGACTTTGCCATCGCAATGGCTAAGCAGTTCCAGAACCGTTTCAAGATCGTGACATTGGACGGACAGGTCATTAACCCCGGCGGTTCTATGACCGGTGGTTCTGTGAATAAAGAGGCCGGCATTTTGAGCCGTGCCAACGAGCTGGAAAAGCTTACCGAGCAGGAAAAGGAACTGACCAAGAAGCAGCAAAGCTGCGAGCAGGAGTTGCAGGAGGCCCAGCGCGCTTTGGAGCAGGTGGACTTCCAGCTGACAGCAGCTAAGGACCAGCTGCGCCAGGCAGAAGATCAGGTCCTTCGTCTGCAGGGACAGGAAAAGCAGCATGAGATCATGGTGGGCGCCATTGTGGATGCAATGACCTCAGCTCGCCGGGAAAAGGAAGTGCTGGACGGTCGTGAGCGCAACGATGCAGAGCGCTATGCAGCCGGACAGGCTAAGCTGCAAATGCTGGGTAGCCAGCTGGCAGAAACCAAGGCAAAACTGGCAACTCTGGAAAACACCCAGCAGGATGCGTCCCAGAATATGAGCCAGGTTACCGAGCGTATGACGGCTCTGAAGACCGAAGAAGCAGCATTGGAAGCTGAGAAGACCACAGCTAATAACCACGTTGTCGACCTACAAAACCTCCGTCGGGATATGGAGGGTGACCGGGATAAGAAGCTGGTGCTGATCGAAACTTTCCGGGCGGAAAACCGGAATTATGAGGCACAGATCGCAGAGCTTTTGGCAAAGCAGCAGAGCAACGACGAGGAAACGGCCCGTATGCGGACCGGTATGGAAACGGCCCTTATGCAGCGTGCCGAAGCAGAGGCTTCCAAGACCCGTTCTGAAAAGGATGCCCAGGATAAGAGCAAGGACATTCTGGATATGGAACGGGAATGCGCCCGTTTGGAAAACAAGAAAGCATCTGCGGATATGGAAGAAAAGCAGATCATCGACAAGCTGTGGGATTATTATGAACTGACCCCCGGCACTGCGCCTCAAAAGCGTGGGGAGATCGAATCTGTTGCAGCCGGCAACCGCAGAATTGGCGAACTGAAGCGGAAAATTTCCGCACTGGGTACGCCGAACCTTGGTGCTATTGAGGAATATGCCCGCGTCAATGAACGTTACAGCTATCTGGTGGATCAGCGGGACGATGTGCTCAATTCCAAGAAGGAATTGGAGGGCATTATCCGGGAGATCACCCAGGAGATGACGACAATTTTCGTGGCAGAGTTCCAGAAGATCGACCATCATTTCGGTATCGTATTTGAAGAAATGTTTGGTGGCGGTAAGGGTCAGCTGATTTTGGAGAACCCGGAAGAACCCCTGACCTGCGGCATTGAGATTCGGGTGCAACCTCCCGGAAAACAGGTTAAGACCATTACCTTGCTTTCCGGTGGTGAAAAAGCTTTCGTGGCCACAGCCTTGTACTTTGCAATATTGAAGGTTCGCCCCACACCCTTCTGCTTGCTGGATGAGATCGATGCCGCTTTGGATGACCGGAACGTGGAACGTTTTGCAACCTATTTGCGGAACTTGAGCAGCAACACCCAGTTTATCGTCATTACCCACCGTCGTGGTACGATGGAAGCTTCCGACGTGCTTTACGGTGTGACGATGCAGGAACAGGGTATTTCCAAGCTGCTCCGTTTGGATCTGAACCAGATGGAAAATCAGCTGGGAATTACGGAATAAAGGAGCCATTATGGGTTTTTTTGATAAAATTAAGCAGGGACTTGCCAAGACAAGAGATGCCTTGGGCAGTACCCTGGGCGGTGTTTTTACCGGTTTTTCGGAAATCGATGATGATTTTTACGATGAGCTGGAAGAATGTCTGATTTTGGCCGACCTTGGTGTAGACACAGCCTTAAAGGCCACGGATAAGCTGCGCAAGGTCGTCCGGGAACAACATCTGAAGACCACAGAAGATGCGAAAACTGCATTAAAGGAAATTCTTGTGGAAATGCTGAATGTAGGCGATACGCAGCTGAATCTTTCTACAGCCCCTTCTGTGATTTTGGTGATTGGTGTCAATGGCGTGGGAAAGACCACCACCATCGGCAAAATTGCCACGCAACTGGTTTCTCAGGGCAAACGTGTGCTGTTGGTTGCCGGTGATACCTTCCGCGCTGCCGCTGCAGATCAGCTGGAAATTTGGGCTGGACGTTCCGGCGCAGCGATTGTCCGCCAGAATGAGGGCGCAGACCCGGCTTCTGTGGTATATGACGGCATCCAGTCTGCCCGAGCCAAGGGCTCTGATGTGATCATCGTCGATACCGCCGGACGACTTCACAATAAGCAAAACCTGATGAACGAGCTGAATAAGATCAGCCGAATTGTGTCCCGGGAATTGCCGGAAGCAGCCACAGAAGTGCTGCTGGTGCTGGACGGTACTACCGGACAGAACGGCCTGATTCAGGCAAAGCAGTTTAAAGAAATTGCCGGTGTTACCGCTGTTGCGCTGACAAAGCTGGACGGCACAGCCAAAGGTGGCATTGTGATCTCGGTAGCCGATACCTTGCAAATTCCTGTGAAATTTGTGGGTGTAGGTGAACAGGCAGAGGACTTGATGCCTTTTGAGGCAAAGAATTTTGTGGAGGCACTTTTGGAATGAAGGTAGTTTTGGCAAGTAAAAACCCCCATAAACTGGTAGAAATCAGTAAAATTACCGAGAAATTCGGCTTTGAACTGGTACTGCAGTCTGAACTGGGGGTAGATATTGACGTAGAGGAAACCGGCACTACCTTTGAAGAAAACTCTCTATTGAAAGCAGAGGCAGTGATGAAAGCCACCGGTCTTCCGGCCTTGGCTGATGACTCCGGTATTGCAGTGGATGCCTTGAACGGAGAGCCGGGAATTTATTCAGCCCGGTATGGCTTTGATGAAAGCCTGGACGATTGGGGCAGATTGTTACTGCTCCTGAAAAATACAGAACACGTTCCGGACGGACAGCGCCAGGCGCAGTTTGTATGTGTCATTTCCTTTATCACACCGGAGGGTAAGATCATTCAGGCCCGGGGTGAGATCCACGGCGAGCTGACAAGAGAGCCGGCAGGGGAGAATGGCTTTGGATACGATCCGATTTTCTATTATCCGCCCTTGGGAAAGACCACTGCAGAATTGACTCCGGAAGAAAAAAATGAAGTCTCCCATCGTGCGAATGCACTGAAATTGTTTTACGAGAAAATGAAGGAGGCCGGCTATGCTGACCAGTAAAGAAAGAGCAGAACTCAGAGCCCAGGCCAACCCTTTGGATACTACTTTAATGGTAGGAAAGGGTGGCGTTACAGAGGCGGTGATTGCAGAAGCTGATAACCAGCTGACCGCCCGGGAACTGGTAAAAGGAAAAGTCCTGGAAGGCGCAATGATGACACCTCGGGAAGTCTGCGATGAAATTTGTCAGGCTACCGGTGCAGACGGTGTCGGTGTCATTGGTAATAAATTTATTATCTACCGCTTCAGCAAAAAGCTGCAGGCAGAACGAAATGAGTTGGGCCGAGCCAAGAAAAAGGCAGTAAGCGTTGCCAAGAGCAACCCGGTTCGCAAAGGCGCACAGGCACGTCGCCAGGCTGCACAAAAGGTCAGAGAGCAGCGTAATGAATATTTCCGCAAACAGGCTATTGAAAAGGCCATTGAGCGAGACCGAGAACGTCAGTTAAGAGAAAAAGAGTAAAATAACGATAATCTTTCAGGAGGGTACATTATGGAGCGTGTCGGTTTTTTCAGTGATAGCTTTGACCCACCGCATTTGGGCCATATTGAGGCAGCGAAGCAAGCGATCAGTGAACAGAAATTTGAAAAGCTTTTGATCATACCCTCCTTGGCAACACCCAAAGAGGTGTCTGTGCCGGATGGCGCTACCTTGGAACAACGTCTTGCTATGCTGAAACTTTGCTTTGCGGATGTTCCTGAGGTAGAGATCCATTCGCCGGAAGAATTTCCGGAACATTTCTGCCCGGATAATCAACGGGTAGAAGCTGCGACCGCACTGTTGGATAGGGCAGATATGCGCAGACTATTAACATTCCGCTGTGCCGATCCCTTTTTGCTGCCTACGGTCAATGCCTATATCCAGCAAAACAATTTGTACGGCACAGGAAGAAATCTGCGGCATCTGCCTATGGAAAAGCTGGAACAGGTGGTTGTGAGCTTGTTAAAGCCAAACAGAGTAGCCCACGTGCTGGGCTGCCGGGATACGGCTGTTTTGCTGGCGCAAAAATGGGGCGCGGATGAAACTGATGCGGCCCGTGCAGCCTTGCTGCACGACATTACAAAAGCGCTGCCAAGTTCCTTGCAATTTGCCTTGTGCTATAGTTACTCGGTAAATCCGTCCAGCTTTTCTGCGCAAAATCCCAAGACCATTCACGCTTTGACCGGTAGCTTGATTGCCCAGCGAATTTTTGGAGAAAATGATGCTGTGGTAGATGCAATCGCCAGCCACACCACCGGTAAAGCAAATATGACCACCCTGGAAAAAATCATTTATGTGGCGGACTATATGGAGCCTAACCGGAATTTTGACGGTGTTGAGCAATTGCGTGAACTTGCGTTTGCAAATTTGGATGGTGCGTTGCAGCTGGGTCTGGAAATGACACTGACAATGCTCCGACAACAAGGCAGAGAAATTTCCCCGGAAAGCCGTCAGGCGCTTCGTTATTTACAAGGAAAGGAAGAATGAAAATGTTAACTGCAAAAGAAGTAGCTTATGAAGTTACCCGTGCTCTGGACAGCAAAAAGGGTATTGATATTAAGCTTTTAAGAATTGAAAAAGTATCCTCCCTGGCAGATTACTTTATTATCTGCACCGGTACCTCCAACACCCATGTCAAGACTTTGTGCGACCACGCAGAGTATGTATTTGAACAGCTGGGTGAGCCGATGCTGGGTCGTGAGGGACACCGTGGCAACACCTGGGAGCTTTTGGACTTTGGCAGTGTGGTTGTCCACGTATTTACGGAAGAGGCCCGTGAATTTTATTCCTTGGAGCGCCTGTGGGCTGATGCTGAACAGGTTGACCTGAGTGATATTGTAATGCCGAACTAAGAAGAGGGGTTGAATAGACAATGAATTACGAACATAGCAATGTAGAAGCCAAGTGGCAAAAATATTGGGAAGAGAATAACACCTTCCATACAGACGTGTGGGACTTCTCCAAGCCGAAGTATTACGTGCTGGATATGTTCCCGTACCCTTCCGGTGTCGGTCTGCACGCAGGTCATCCGGAAGGCTACACCGCAACAGACATTATGTCCCGTATGAAGCGTATGCAGGGCTATAACGTGCTGCACCCTATGGGTTATGACTCCTTCGGTCTGCCTGCGGAGCAGTATGCGGTCTCTACCGGCAACCACCCCAACGGATTTACCCAGAAGAACATTGAAACCTTCTCTGCACAGCTGAAAGAACTGGGTTTTGATTACGACTGGTCTAAGTGTGTAGCTACCTCTGACCCGGATTTCTACAAGTGGACGCAGTGGATCTTCAAGAAATTGTGGGAGGCAGGCTATGCCAAGCGTATCGAAATGCCTGTAAACTGGTGCGAAGAGCTGGGTACGGTTTTGGCAAACGATGAAGTCATCGACGGCAAGTCCGAGCGTGGCGGATATCCTGTCGTGAAGAAGAATATGATGCAGTGGGTCATTGACCAGCCTGCTTTTGCAGAAAAGTTGCTGGAAGGTCTGGAAGAGATCGATTGGCCTGAATCCACCAAGGAAATTCAGCGCAACTGGATCGGCAAGTCCACCGGTGTGGAAGTGGATTTCAAACTGGTAGGTGGCGGCGAGTTCTCTATCTACACCACTTGCATTGAAACCATCTACGGCATTACCTTTATGGTGCTTGCTCCCGACGGTAAGATCGTGCAGACCCTGATGGATCGCATTGAAAACCGGGAGGAAGTGGAAGCTTACATTGCGGAGGCTGCCAAAAAGAGCGATATTGACCGTACCGATGCCACCAAGACCAAGACCGGCTGTCCCCTGAAGGGTGTATATGCCATCAATCCTGTTAACGGCCGGGAAGTGCCGGTGTTTATCGGTGACTTTGTTCTGGGCAATTACGGTACCGGCGCAGTTATGGCTGTTCCCAGCCACGACCAGCGTGACTTTGAGTATGCCCAGGTCCACAACATTCCTATGATCCAGGTCATTGAGGGCCGGGATGTGTCCGAATGCGCCTTTGGAAAGCAGGATTACCTGGGCAAGGGCTGCAAGCTTCTCAATTCCGAGGAATTTACCGGCTTGACCGTGGAAGAGGCCAAGGAGGCCATTACCTGCAAGCTGGAGCAGGCCGGCGTTGCCAGAAGAAAGAATAACTACCACTTCCGTGAGTGGATCTTTGCCCGTCAGCGGTACTGGGGCGAGCCTGTTCCCTGTGTTTATACTGAGGATGGTCAGACTCACTTCCTGCCCGATGAGGAACTGCCCCTGGTCCTGCCTGTCCTGGAGGACTACAAGGGCCGTGGCGGACAGGCACCTTTGGAAAATGCCGAGGACTGGAAGTATTACAACGCAAACGGCATACAGGGCAAGCGGGAAACCTCTACTATGCCCGGTTCTGCCGGCTCTTCCTGGTACTACATGCGCTATATCGACCCCAATAACGATAAGGCCTTCTGTGATCCGGAGCTATTAAAGCACTGGATGCCTGTTGACCTGTACGTTGGCGGCCCTGAGCGCGCTGTGTGTCACCTGATCTATTCCCGTCTCTC
>JAZQWQ010000114.1:0-8458 GCA_045632385.1 Faecousia sp. | reverse complement strand
GACGGATATTTGCGCGAAGCGTACCTTATAAAATTTGCCGTGAGGAAATCCTCACGGCTTTTTTGCTTCTTCAAGATCTTTTATGTGCTGTTTTAGAACAAGGTTAATATACTGTGAAAGAGATCGGTCGTCGTATTCGGCTCGTTCTTTCAGCTTTGCCAGAATGTCGTTGTCAATAGTAATGCTAATCTTATCCTTTAGGGGCCTCAATTTCATCACCTCGGAAATATTATAAGATATAATACTAAATAATATTGACAAGTAGCACAAAGTAGGATAAAATAAGATTGTCGCAAAGCGTATTATTTTATAATGTTTTGTGAAATTTTTAGAAAGGAGAACGAAAAATGGAAAATAAAAACCTTGCTCGCTTTTTACTGACGTTCTTTTTAGGTTGGATCGGCAGCATCATTATCAATCATACGGAACTGAAGCCTGCGGGCTTTACCTGCAGAACGGGAGCATATTTCTTCCTTCCTATGATTACCTTTGGAATTTACGGTTTGGTTGCGTCCATCTGCAATCTTTCTTTTGACCCTGCAAAAGAGAAGAACATTGGTTATAAGAAAGACTGACTCTAATCTCCGAGCGAAAACAAAAGGACATCCGTCAGGATGTCCTTTTTAGTTGCACGTAAATACTTGCTTTATTTTTTTGGTATGGTATACTACACTTAATTTGCGAGCTGTTTGATCGCTTTGTATGAAAGCGGAGGGAATGCGGATGCTGTTATTTGCTGAAAACAAATGCGTGGAGATCCTGCTAAAGAACACCAACAAGTACGTACGGCTGGCTGTGGAGGATTTGCGGAAGGACTTCCTGGCGGTCAGCTATTTGACGGAATTGCCGGCGATTGTGGAGACTGAAACAGATTGCTGCCTGATCATTGAAGAGAATGTCTGTCCGGAAGCAGATCCTGTGGAGGACGAATCCTTTTCTATTGTTTGTGAGAATAACAAGATCAGAATATGCGCCAACACGTATTTGGGAACAATGTGGGGTATTTATACCTTCAGCGAAAAAATTCTGGGTATTTCTCCTTGTTATCTGTTCAATGATTTGACACCGGAACGGAACGAAAAATTGGAGATTGCTAATTTTTCGTGGCAAGAAAAGCCGGAACGTGCCGGCTTCCGCGGCTTATTTATCAATGATGAAGACTTACTGACCGGCTGGAAAGACGGCGGCGGCCCTCGAAACATAGATTATCCGTTTTATCAAACCACTGTGCCGAAGCAGGTTATGGCGATGGTGGTGGAAACAGCTTTGCGCCTGAAGTTAAACCTGATGATTCCTGCAACCCTTGTGGATTTGGAGAATCCACCGGAAAAAGATCTTGCTGATGCTGTGGCAGAGCGTGGTATTTTCCTCTCCCAGCATCATTTAGAGCCTCTTGGCTTGTCCCATTTTACTTTTTCTAATTATTGCAAAAAGCGGAAGATTAGTGGCGAATTTTCCTATATCAACGATCCGGAAACGATGATCGCCGCCTGGGAAAATTATGCAGAAAAGTGGGCAGAATACGACAATGTGGTATGGCAGATCGGCTTGCGTGGTAAAGTGGATCGCCCGGTCTGGGAAGAAGCAGAGCCTACGGACACAGAGCTGAAGGGCTTTGCCCGGTATATTAATGGCGCAATCAACAAGCAACGGGAAATCGTTTCCCGATACACAAAGGGCAAGGCAAAATACTTCTCCACCACCTTGTGGATGGAAGGCTCTATGCTGATGGAGAAAGGCTTGCTGGATCTGGGCGAAGATACGATCGTTGTCTTTTCTGACAATGGCCCGAACCAGATGTATGGCAAGGACTACGAAACTGTTCCCCGTTCTGAAAACGGAAAGTACGGAATTTATTATCACGTACAGTATTTTGATATTGGCCCTCATCTTGCACCACAAACCGGCGTGGACAAGATGTATTACAACATCAAAAAATCCAAGGAAAAGGGTGACGATTCTTACTACATCTTAAATGCATCCAATATCCGCGAGTTCGTGTTCGAAATTGAAGCCTTTGCCCGGATGCTTTGGGATTTTACAGGCTTTTTCGTGGAGAACTATTTTGCTGAACAAGGCCGGATCTTTGGGGAAGCATCTATCCAGGCGCAGCAGCTTATCCAAAGATTTTTTGACAATCTTCCTTGCTTGCCCAATCAGTACCTGGAGCACGTGTACGCGAAATACTTCAATTATGATTATGAGGAAGTTAGTCCCGGCATCAAAAACTTCATATTGAAAGACGGCTTGATTCTCGGCAGGGGTTGGGAGCTGATTCGCCGCTTCTTTGAGGAATTGCCGTCACCGCTGCATGTTCCTATGTACGAAAAGCTGAAATCTACAGTTCCTATGTATGAAGAATTAGTGGGCGACTTGGAAAAATGGAGCGCACAATTATCTGCGCCCTTAAAGCACCACGTTATGTGCAAGTGGTGGCTGTATTCCAAGACACTACTGCATATCTACCGTTGGTATGTTTCCCTTTATAAAGCGAAGGGGTATTATGATAAAGCTGACAAGACAAATATGCAGGTGTCACTGAGAAAAGCAGTCGAAAGTTTGGAAGAATATCTTTCCGTTCGTAAATGTGCAGAATATGGTATTTTCCAGGATTGGTATCGGGGAGAAATCAAAATGAATGTGCAAAAACGGCTGATGCAAACAAAAGAGTTGCTGGCCCAAATTGATTAAATAGGATAAAAATGGTTTTTGAAAAATATATTACCGGAACGCCTGAGAACGATGCGTATAAAGCAATTTGCCAAATGATGGTGAATGTGCAGATAGGAGTTCCCCATGCAGATATGATTCGCCTTCGCCTTGGCGGATCCGTTGCCCGAGAGTGTCACGACGTATATTACGTTGCTCACGAAAATGGGAATGGTGTAGCAAGACACTGGAACGGATGGGGAAAGCATAAGGATGCCATCGGTAACTGGGGAAATTTCCTCACCCTGGAGGATTATCGGGGGCATGGAATTGGCGGTCAGCTGCTTGGGCTTTGGTGGAAGGACTTTCAGACGCAAAAAAAACGCCCACTTTGTTTTCTCTGTTCTGCGGCGACCAAAGAATTGACGGCATTATATAGCCGCTTTGGTTTTCGCCCGGCTATAGAGGGAACGGATTGCGGCCCGCTTTATATGCCGGTTGGCGAGAGTCCTGCAACGTTTCGTGCATTTTGCGAATCTTACTATCGACCGTCGAGAACGCTGGTTCACAAACCTGCCACTATTGAATACCGCCATGAGATCGACTGCCTTCTGCAATTTGCACGCAAGGATATGGGGCTTACCTTTGGTATTGGTGAAATGAAGAGCGTGGAAAGTGCGCTTCTTTATTGCCCGGAACGTGCGGGAATCCTGTTCGCTGAGGATGGTCACGCAGTGGGCTGGAGTATAGACGGTGAGATTCAAGTGCATCCGCTGTACAACGATTCTTGTTTAATTGATGCATTGTAATTGCTTTTCAATAGAATAGATCGAGGAAAAATAAAGGCAAAAACACTGATAAATACGCGACCCGATTGAAGTTAAGGTGAAAGTAAGTTATGGAGAAAATATTAACAGCTTTTTGTTTTACGGACATCCACAATCAGCAGGCAATGCTGGACTATCCCACTACGCTCAGAAAATCCTTCGTGCAGGCAAATGAACTTGCGGTTCAGGAATTCGGTTTGGCGGATATTGCTATTATAGGCGGAGATAATGTATCGGATTATCCTCATTGGAATAAATCCTGCGCCCTGCCCAAGAAAAACTTTTTGGATATCAAGAATAAACTCCATAGCTGCGTTTTCAAAAGCACAAAAGATGGAAAGGTGTTCTATGTTGCCGGTAACAACGATATGCACTTAGGCGACATTGGAACGGAAGAAAATGCGCCCTACAACACCACGGATTTTTATGATCTGATGGATGGTGCATTTGGCGAGCTTCCGGAAAGTGAACGGCTTGTTCTCAAATCAAAAGAAAAGCCCGGTGAACGATATTGGGGCGCATTTCATTACGTTGTGAACGGAATTGATTTTATCGGCATCAACATCGACCCCAATACAGCTTTTAATACCCACGAAGGCTATTATAGTGACGAGACCCTGATTTGGGTGAAAAATAAGCTGAACGAGATTGACCCGGATGGCAAGAAGTGTGTCTTTGTCGTGGGACATTTGTCGGCAATCTACTATTACAATGACGGCCAGCTGTGTGAAACCATGATCAACGGTGACCGAAACTTGTTCTATGACATATTTAAAGGCCACCAAAACACATTCTATCTTTACGGCCACGTGCATGGCGAACGAGCCTGCTATCAGGAATACTCTTCCGGCGCAATTCTGCACTTAAATGCACAGAACGAACCGATTGGAAACAATCTAAAGGAAAAGGATAACCGGGAAAAGCAGTATGGGTATTCTCTCGTTCATATGGGTGGCTTAAGACCCTTCGGCAGTCCCTATTTTGAAACGGACGGTGTGGAGGGCTTTGGCGGCGAAAGTGAGCGAAAATATTTCGCCAAAACCGCAACACCAACCCTGGCGCAGTTCTTGGTGTTTGAGGTCTACCCGGACCGGGTGGTCTTCCATATCCGGAATACCGGAAAATACGAAGGCTATACGCAAGAGGACAAACTGAAGGCATATACGGTATATTTGCGCTGAATCAAAAGAACATCACCCACCCTGGGTGATGTTCTTTTTTGTACACTGATACCGAAAAAATATTTACAATTGATTTCTATAGAATATTTTGGTAACCTTAAAGAAGATATGAGATTTACACAATGCCCTGCCTGATAGCCGCACATTGCCATTTTACCGGAGATCGGCGAGGTGTCCGGCTTTGAGTATGACACCGAGGGTCCGCTGGAATTTGAAGAACTGTTCAAGCAAATCAAGGCGGAGCATCCGGGCGCATGATGATAACGCTGAAGAAATTTTGGAAAAAGTTTTGGTGAAAAATCCTGCCCGGTATCTGGATAACCCTCGACTTGATTGACATCTTGTGCTAAGATAAAAGAAAGGCGGTGATACAATGCATTTGCATACAGCAGAAAAAGTCAATATCTGGATGCAGCTGTTGGGCTTTGACCGGGATGAAAAGGACAAGGGCGTGGAAGCGTTTTTGACCCGAACCGGCTTTGTTCCGAACAGTGTGTGCGGTCTTTTGTATCATCCGGACTTTGTGCATTTGCACCGGGGGATGGACAGCGAATACACCCTGTTTCAGGATAACTGCGCCTATCTTGGCGCACCGGGCAACCGGGAGCGCAAGCGCCAGGCTTGGACTAACTATGATTTGCGAACGCTGGTGCAGGAGCTAAAGGGCAGAGGTGTTGCCTTTTATGCCAGCATTTTCGGTTCATATTTGAAAAATAAGTTCCACGCAGAATGGCTGTCTGACCATCCGGAGCTGCTTTGTTGCCGCAGGAACGGACGGGGCAGCCTGATGTGCCTGAAGCGGTTTCGTGACGGCACATATTATGAGGACTTTTTTGCGGAGAAACTGGTGCAGACACTTGTGGATTATGATATGGCAGGTGTCCATCTTGCCGATTCTTTCTGCCCGACCTCGCTTTTGTACCTGTCGGATTATTCTGCCGATATGGTGGAGCAGTTCTTTGCGTATTTGGGAGAAGCATTACCCAAACCCCTTGCAGATACGATGGGTGACGATGAGACGGCTGCCGTGAATGCCCGGGCAGATTACATTTGGGAAAATCTGCGGGAGCAGTGGATTCGGTTTTATCAGTGGCGCTGGGCGGGCTTTTTTAGAAAGGTTTGCGCGGCGGTCCACCGTGTCGGTAAAAAGGTCTGGGTGCTGGGTGTATATTGCACAGACCCCTTTGAAACGAACTATACCTACGGCTTTGACTGCAAGGCTGTGTTGGATGCCGGTGTTGACTGCATCACTGCCAATATTCTTCCCACCAGCGTGAGTATGAATAAAATCGGCTACCCCTATTATTTCCATCGTATTCATATGGACTTGCCGCTGATTTGCGCCCAGGCTGGGGAGCGTTCTGTGGTGTCTATGGTCAATGTGCAGGATGCATCGGAGGAATGGTCTGTGCTGGAGCATAGACCGGTGCAGTTGGAGCGAGATCTTTATACCATCACAGCGTGGCAATCTAAGACGGCTTCCGGCTATACCCAGGCAGCCGATGGTTTGATGATCTGCCTGGGGGACGGCATTGACCCCTATCATTGGCAATTTTTGAAATCCCGAATGGATGCCGGCCTGGATGTAAAGGTGCAAAAGGTCTGGTCACCGATGATTTTGTGGTCAGATACAGCGCATCATAATATGCTCCCGGCGTATATCCGGAATCGCAGAACAACGACCCACAAGCAAAGCTTTGAGGTATTTGGGCAGGGAACGCCTTTTGGCGGTACTGTGCGGACGGAGCAACTGGATGATTTCGACGGTGTGCTGTTTGCGCCAAACTTCGACCTGCTTGCCCCGGAGGAACAGGAAAAACTGCTGGATTTGGAAATCCCCTTTGTGGGAACAGCGCCCAAAAGCTATGATTTGACCCACCTGAGCTGTACGGTCTGCTTTGAAGATGCTTTTAGCGATGAACCGTTGCAAGCCTTTGTTTGCCATGCGACATTGCCGGAGAAAACCCGGGAAGAAATCTGCTTGTTAAATGGGGAAGAGGACCTTTCTCCTTCTACAGCCGACGAGCCGGAGCCTCAGGTTACGGCTTTGTATGCCCAGCTGCCATTTGCCAAGCTGAGCAGAGGCTTTGTAAGAGCGATCGGACTTACCCTGCGCAGCCTTATGCAAGCGCGTTTTCCGGTGATCAGCTCCGTGCCGATGCTGGCGGTGCAGTTGGAAAACGGTAAGGACAGGCTGTATCTGTATAATACGCAAGAGGATCAGTATCACCGGGCGATGGTCGAGAGCACTGTGGAGTTTCAATCAGCCCAGGTGGTCAGCCATTATCCGGTACAGCCACCCCGGTTTGTTCCGGAGGAGAGTACCTCCCATTCCTTCAACTATGACCAGGCACCTGTCAGCGGAAAGAAATTCCAGGTAAAGCTTGCCCCCGGCGGTGTCACTGTGATAGATGTTACAAAATAGAGAAACCTCCTGTTCTCATCAGAGAACGGGAGGTTTTTCTTGGGATTATCCTTTTTTCTGACTTAATAGCCAGGTGAAAATTTCTGTGTTGGAGTAGGTGTAATTCCATACATCGTGCACAGCATCCGGCAGTTCCGTGTAGCGGATCTTATCTCCGCCCACAGCTTGAATTGCCTCTACCATATCTCTGGAACCGGTCACAGGGACAGTAGGGTCTTTTGCACCGTGGACAGCCCAGATAGGAATTTGCGCCAAGGTTTCTGCCTGGGAGGGGTCGCCTGCGCCGCACATAGGAACACCCGCGCAGAACAGATCCGAGTGCCGCATCAGAATATCCCAGGTGCCGTAGCCACCCATAGAGAAACCGACGGAGTAAATACGGCTGCTGTCCACAGGATAGATTTCCTGCAGCTGACCGATCAGCTGAATTACTGCCGCCATTTCCGGGGATTCGGTGACCGTGTCAATGCTGTAGCTGCCGTTGTTCCAGTTGGTGTCTACCCACGCACCATCTTCCGGACACTGGGGCATCACAATGATGGCTTCGTCCAGCTCCAATGCAGGATTTTTCATCATCGTGTCCAAAAAGCCCAGCTGTCGCTGGTTGTCCACACCCCGCAAACCTGCGCCATGCAGGTTCAGGATCAGGGGGTAGGACTTGTCGGCAGAGTAGTTGAAAGGAACATAAAGCTGATAGGGCAGCTGCGTGTCCTCGTTCTGGAAGATCTTTGCATTGAATACTTTCTTGAAGGCAAAGAAACCGCTGTCGTCAGTGATATAATCGATGTAATTGGTATCCATCAGCGCGGATGCAGAGTAAATCATATTATTGTCGGAGGTAAGCACCAATTCCTTTTTCTCGTCAGCAATGAAAACCTCTTTTTTCAAGTACTGCACCAGATACTGATAGGAAACAGTGTCCTTTGCGCACAGTACCAACTGATCCTGGGCAACTTTCATACCAAAGTCCAGATCACTTCTGAGCTTTTTGTCCAGCGCCACACCCCGATCCCGGCAAGTGCCAATTACGATCTCGCAGCCTCCGGGTTCTTGGGTGGATGCGGTTTTGATCGGCAAGTTGACACCGTATGCTTGCATAATGGCATTTTTAATATCTGTGGCAACCTGATTGCTCTCGGTTTTGCCGTCGTGTACGATCACATAGTCTGATGCGCCGTTTTGGATAATGGTGGAAGTTACATAAACGTCCGGTTCTTCCGTAGCTGCAGTGGTGGTAGCAACGGTGGTGGAAACCGTTTCGGTTGGGGTTGCACCACAGCCGGCAAAGAAGCCGATGCTTAAGGACAGTACAAGGAGAAATAGAATGATTTTTTTCATAGTGCACCTCTTGGAATATTTATTTGCAGATATAATTG
>JAZQWQ010000113.1:0-4763 GCA_045632385.1 Faecousia sp. | reverse complement strand
ACTTCTTTCAGCTTGTTGGCGCTGGCCTGGAATTTTGCGACTTCTTCGTCGGTCAGCTTGGTCAGGATCTTGCCACGGACACCGCTGCGGTCAACCAGGCACAGGGTGGACAGGCAAACGTCGTCAACACCGTACTCGCCGTGCATCATGGTAGACAGGGTCAGGGCTGTGCCGGCATCGGCAAAGATGCACTTACAGATATGGCACACGGACATAGCAACCGCATAGAAGGTTGCGCCCTTATTCTCAATGATGATGCCGCCGGACTTTTTCACCATCTGCTCTACTTCTTCGTAATCCTGGTTCCAGTCGATCCGGTCACGGTCAGGAGATGCGTTCTTGTACTCGTCAACGTGGTTGTTGGCGATATGCACCAAAGACCAAGGCACAAAGGAGCTGTCGCCGTGCTCACCGTAGACGTGGGCATGGACATTCTTGGGGCTGATGTGGAAACGCTTTGCCAGATCGGCCTGCAGACGGCTGGTATCCAAAATCGTACCGGAGCCGATCACCTGTCTTTCCGGCAGGCCGGACAGCTTGGTGAAGGTGTAGGTCAGGATATCCACAGGATTGGATACAATCACGTAAATGGCATTGGGCGCCTGAGGAACAACATTTTTGGTGACATCCTTCAGGATGTTGACGTTGGTCTGCGCCAGATCCAGACGGGTCATACCGGGCTTTCTGGCCATACCGCAGGTAATTACCACGATGTCAGAGCCCTGGGCATCTTCGTAATCGCCGGGGCGGACAATGGCAGGAGAATTAAACGGTGCGCCCTGATATACGTCCAGAGCCTCGCCTTTTGCTTTTTTCTGGTTAATATCGATCAGAACAATCTCAGAGGCAACACCCTGAATCATCAGATCGTTTGCAATCGTTGCGCCGACGTTGCCGGCACCAATCACACTGATTTTACTCATAACAAAACGCCTCTCTTTCCAAAAGAACAAAATTGTTTTATCAATAACAGTATATCGATAAAGAAATAATTTGTCAACAAGAAAAGTGAAGCAAATTAGAATTTATCAGAATAAACAAAAACGCACGAGCATTTGCCCGTGCGTTTTTCTATTTTGTTAATTACAGGAACTTTTTGATTTCCTCAGAAGCGTTTGCAGGATCGTCGGAAACGGTGATGGTGATGTTCATCTTGTTGTCCTCTGCGAACTTTGCGCACCACAGCAAGAACTCCTCACCAGCAGCGCGGTCAGTACCGATGGTCTTATACAGGTTATCGATGTACACATTGGTAATATCAAAGTTACCGGCATGCAGACCGCTGAGCAGGCCCTTCAGCATATCAGGGTTAGAAATGCCGTACTCCTGAGAATCCACCAAACGGACGCGATAGTTTACGTCATAAGTCAGCTTCTTGCCGTATTCGATGCAAACAACATCGCCCTGGGCGCCAGCGACTGCTTCGTTGATGGCGTTAATCAACTTCTTGGTTTTGCCTGAACCCTTCAGGCCCATAATAATTTGAATCATAGGGAATTCCTCCTTTGCTATGCAGCTTTTTGCTGTACCTTAATTTTAACAGTTCCTTTCGGATTTTTCAACAACTTTTTGTAAAAAATACATATATATTTTTATACTTCGTATCCGGGTTTCTCTAAAAGCTGGAACATATTGCGTTTGTAGTACTCCACACCGGGCTGATTGAAGGGATTAACACCCAGCATATAGGCGGAAATACCGCAAGCTAATTCAAAGAAATAGAACATCTCACCCAGCTTCTGGTTGTTCAGCTGCCCCATTTCCATCGTGATCACCGGAACACCACCGTCAACGTGGGCAGCCAGGGTGCCAAGGTATGCCTTCTCGTCCACGAAGTCCAGGGTTTTGCCGGATAAATAGTTCAGCCCGTCCAGGTTCTTATAATCGCTGCCGATGGTCAGTTTGGCCTCCGGCGCATCGAAACGCACCATCGTTTCAAATATATTTCGCTCACCTTGCTGGATCATCTGTCCCAGGGAGTGCAGGTCGGGGGTAAATTCTGCGGTAACGGGGAAAATGCCCTTTCCGTCCTTGCCTTCGCTTTCGCCGAACAGCTGCTGCCACCAGCCGCCCATCATCTTAAAGCCAGGCTCAAAGGACTCCAGAATTTCCAGGCACTTGCCACGACGGTAGAGCAAATTCCGGGCTGTTACATACAGCCACACGGGGTTTTCAAAAGAACGAATGTCGTAAATTTTCTTGGCTTCTGCAGCACCGGCCATCACTTCCATAGGATCGATACCGGCCACCGCCATAGGCAGAAGGCCAACTGCGGTCAGCACGCTGTAACGGCCGCCTACATTGGGCGGAATGACAAAGGTTTCCCAGCCCTCCTCGTCAGCCATCTGGCGCAGAGCGCCCTTGACCGGGTCGGTGATGGCATAGGTGCGCGCCTTGGCGCCCTCTGTGCCGTACTTGCGCTCCAAAAGCCAGCGCAGCGCCCGGGTGGCGATGGCAGGCTCGGTGGTGGTGCCGGATTTAGAGATAATGGCGATGGAAAAGTCCTTGCCCTCCAGAAGCCGCACCAGCTCGTTCCAATGCCGGGTGGACAGGGTGTTGCCGGCATAATAAATTTGGGGATCGCCCTTGCCTTTGCCAATGTTGTGGTTTGCGCCCTGCATCAGTTCAATGGCGGCACGAGGGCCTAAATAACTGCCGCCAATTCCGATGACCACAAACACATCAGAGGTTTCCCGGATGCGCTTGGCGGCGGCACGAATACGGCGAATTTCGTCAGTTTCTTTTGTAACGGGCAGGTTCAGCCAGCCCAGGAAGTCACTGCCCTGGCCATTGCCGTCGGTCAGGGTCATATGGGCATCAAAAACTTCCTTTTCAGCAGCTAACAAATCGGGCAAAGATAACTCGCCCCAGACATTGGAAATATCAACGTTGATCATAATTGTAAATCCTTTCCACAGTGTGAGTATATGTTATCGCAAACGCGGCAGAAACGCAAGGGAAGAAAGTGTAAATTTTTATAGCATTTTCCAGAGAAACTATGTATAATGTAAGAAGGCAAACAGGAGGAGATCATATGCGGTTTGGTTTTGGCGTGGATTTGGGCGGTACCACAGTAAAGATCGCCTGGTTTGATGAAACGGGAAATATGTTGGATAAGTGGGAAATTCCTACCGTCACAGAGAATGGCGGCAGTCAGATATTGCCTGATATTGCCGCTTCCCTGCTTGGATTTTTGAAAGAAAAAAACATCCCCGGAGAGGATGTTTTGGGTATCGGCATCGGGGTTCCCGGTCCGGTACGTCCCGATGGCACGGTGAACAAGTGCATCAATCTGGGCTGGGGTGTGTTCCCTATTGAAAAGGAACTTTCGAAACTGACCGGTTTTCCGGTGAAGGCCGGAAACGATGCTACGGTGGCGGCACTGGGTGAATGCTGGAAAGGCGGCGGCGCAGGAAGCCGAAATATGGTCTTTGCCACCTTGGGGACCGGTGTTGGCGGCGGCATTGTAATTGACGGCAAGGTGATCCACGGCACCCACGGCGCCGGCGGTGAGATCGGGCATATGGTGCTGGAACCTGGGGAAACGGAGCGCTGCAATTGCGGTAAGTATGGCTGTGTAGAGCAGTACTGCTCGGCAACCGGCATTGTACGGCTGGCAAAAAAATATCTGGAAGAAACCGGTCTCCCCTCTTCCCTGTCCGGAGTTCCGGAACTGACCTGTAAGGATGTGTTTGACGCAGCCAAAAACGGGGACGATGCGGCCAAGGCGATTTTGGAACAGGTATATGATTATATGGGTCAGTTTTTGGCCAATATTTGTAATGTAGTAGACCCGGAAGCTGTGGTTTTGGGCGGCGGTGTCAGCAAAGCCGGTCAGCCGCTTTTGGATGGGGTGGAAAAAGCCTTTGCAAAGCACGTATTCCACGCAGTTTCCCCGGTGAAATTTTCGTTGGCAACATTAGGAAACGATGCCGGCGCTTATGGTGCGTTCCGGCTGATTTTAAATCAGGAGGCTTGAAGTTATGGATATGAATGCGCTTTTTAAGCTCAGCTACGGTCTTTTTGTGCTGAGCGCTAAGGAAAACGGCAAGGATAACGGTTGTATTATCAATACAGCAATGCAGCTGACCGATACACCGGCGCAGATTGCAGTGGCGGTCAATAAGCAGAACTATACGCACGATATGGTGAAAAATACCGGTATTTTCAATCTTTCCGTACTGTCCCAGGATGCGGTGTTCTGGGTATTCCAGCATTACGGCTTCCAGTCCGGTCGGGATGTGGATAAGTTTGCAAATCTGCCGGAGGCCCGGACACAGAACGGTGTTCGTTACGTTCAGGGCTGCACCAATGCGGTGATCAGCGGTAAGGTGGTGTCTACCGTAGATTGCGGCACACACACCCTGTTTATCGCAGAAGTGACGGATGCCAAGATCCTCTCGGAAGAACCCAGCGTCACCTATCAGTATTACTTTGACCACATTAAGCCGAAGCCCCAGCCCACGGAAAAGAAAAGTTGGGTGTGCAAGATCTGCGGCTATGTGTACGAGGGCGAAACGCTGCCGGCGGATTATGAGTGTCCCTGGTGTAAGCACGGCCCGGAAGCGTTTGAAGAGCAGTAATTGTTTTAGGAGCAGGCATTTGTGCCTGCTCCTTATTTCGGTATGGTGATGGTCAGGACGATCTGGCTTTCTGTGTCCCGGCGTTCCGAAATGGCAGGAATACCACATTGCTGGATGCGGCTTAAGGTCTGGGTGACATTTTTCAGGAAAGAACCGATGTTGGCTTTGGGCGGAGTTTCC
>JAZQWQ010000112.1:0-16557 GCA_045632385.1 Faecousia sp. | reverse complement strand
TACACCACCTGCATCGAGACCATCTACGGCATCACCTTTATGGTTCTGGCTCCCGACGGCAAGATTACCGCATCCCTGCTGGATCGCGTGGAGAACCGCGAGGAAGTGGAAGCTTACATCAAGGCTGCTGCAGCCATGAGCGAGATCGACCGTACCGATGCCACCAAGACCAAGACCGGCTGCCCCCTGAAGGGTGTGTATGCCATCAACCCCGTCAACGGCAAGGAAGTTCCCGTGTTCATCGGCGACTTCGTCCTGGCCAGCTACGGTACCGGCGCAGTTATGGCTGTTCCCAGCCACGACCAGCGTGACTTTGAGTATGCCATCGCCCACAACATTCCTATGGTTCAGGTTATTGAGGGGCGTGACGTTTCTGAGTGCGCCTTTGAAAAGCAGGACTATCTGGGTAAGGGCTGTAAACTGATAAATTCTGAGGAATTCACCGGCCTGACCGTAGAGGAAGCTAAGGAAGCGATCACCCAGAAGCTGGAAAATGCCGGTGTAGCCAGAAGAAAGAATAACTACCACTTCCGCGAGTGGATCTTTGCCCGTCAGCGTTACTGGGGCGAGCCTGTTCCCTGCGTATACAACGATAAGGGCGAAACCATCTTCCTGCCCGATGAAGAACTGCCTTTGATTCTGCCGGAATTGGAGGACTATAAGGGTAAAAACGGTAAAGCACCGCTGGAAAACGCAACCGAGTGGAAGCAGTATGATCATAATGGCATCAAGGGCCTGCGTGAAACCTCTACCATGCCTGGTTCTGCCGGTTCTTCCTGGTACTTTATGCGTTACATTGACCCCAAGAATGACAAGGAATTCTGCGATCAGAAGCTGCTGGAGCACTGGATGCCTGTGGACCTGTACATCGGTGGTCCTGAACACGCTGTGGGCCACTTGATCTACTCCCGTATCTGGAACCGTTTCCTCTATGACCAGGGTTTGTCTCCTGTCAAAGAGCCCTTCAAGAAGCTGGTGCACCAGGGTATGATCCTGGGTGAAAACGGCATTAAGATGGGCAAGCGTTTCCCGGAATTCGTTGTCAACCCCAGCGATATCGTTCGTGAGTATGGTGCAGACACCCTGCGTCTTTATGAGATGTTTATGGGCCCGCTGGAAGTTTCCAAGCCTTGGAGCTCCACTGCTGTTGCCGGTGCAAGAAAGTTTATTAACCGCGTATGGAATTTCTTCACCGAAACCCAGAACATTACTGACACTGACGATGGCAAGCTGACCAAGGTCTATCATCAGACCGTCAAGAAGGTCACCGCTGACTTTGAGCAGTTGGGCTTTAATACGGCCATTGCTCAAATGATGGTCTTTGTCAACGAGGTTTATAAGGTCGGCACTTGCCCCAGAGAATACGCAGAGGGCTTCATTAAGATGATCTCCTGTATCATTCCCCACGTGGGCGAAGAAATTTGGCAGACCCTGGGTCACGACAATACGATTGCTTATGAATCCTGGCCTACCTATGACGAGGCAAAATGCAAGGATACTCAGGTGACCATTGCGGTTCAGGTGAACGGCAAAATGCGTGGCACTGTGGAAATGGATGCCGATCTTGCCGATGCTGATGTAATTGCCAATGTCACTGCAGATGAGAAAATTGCAAAGTTCCTGGAGAAACAGGGCGGCAGTATTATCAAGACGATTGTGGTGAAAAATAAACTGGTTAATTTGATTGTTAAGTAAGAAATTCTGTGAAAACGGATGAAAAATCCGGAAATTGCTCTTGACAATTGTATTGTTTTAGCATATAATACTAAAGCCTGTTAAGGTCCTGAACGCATCCTGGAAATAGCCGGATGCCATCGGAGGGAGGGAAAACAATGTCTGAAATTCGCGTAAAGGAAAACGAGTCTTTGGAAAGCGCTCTGCGCCGTTTTAAGCGTAGCTGTGCCAAGGAAGGCGTTATTGCTGAAGTTAAGAAGCGCGAGCACTATGTCAGCCCCAGCCTGAAGCGTAAGCAGAAGTCTGAAGCTGCCCGTAAGAACAAGAGAAAGTTCTATTAATATCTCCCTTCTGTAAAAGTGCTAAAGAACGACCGAAGAAACACCTTCGGTCGTTTTTCTTTTTCTGCATGTTGACTCTTTCCGGGAAATCGTTTATTCTATAAAAAAAGTTTTGTGGACAGGGAAGCTACCACAAAACCGGTCAGGTCTGCAATCAGCGCAGCGGTCAGCGTGTATCGCGTCTTTTTGATGCCGGCAGCGCCAAAGTATACGCTGATGGTGTAAAAGGTGGTTTCTGTAGACCCTAACATCACAGCAGCGGTTTGCCCTATAAGAGAATCCACTCCGTATCGTGCCATCAAATCTGCGCCCAAGGCCAAAGCGGCGCTGCCGCTGATTGGTCGCACCAGTACCAAAATGGCCGTTTCCGGCGGAATGCCCAGTAGGGAAAACACCGGGGCAGTCAGCCGGTTCAGCATCTCCATCGCCCCGGATGCCCGGAGCATCGTCACTGCGGTGAGCAGAAGGATCAGGGTTGGTGTCAGAGTAAGGAGTAATTTTAATCCGTCTTTTGCTCCCAAGAGCATCCAATCATAAGCGCTTTCTTTTTTGCGCAACGCAACGGCGCAAGCGCCAAACAGCAAAACCGGTACAATATAATCTGTCATTTGCGCCACACCCTTCCTAAGATCCAGGCGGCAAAAAGCCCCAGGGAAGCGGAGCAAAGACTGGTGACCCAAACCGCAGGCAAAATATCAAAGGGTGTTTGACAGCCCAGGCTGACCCGCACCGCCGCGACAGTGGCAGGGATGAGTTGAATGGAGGCTGTATTTAATACGATCAGTCGGCATAACTCATCGGATGCAACTCCTTCAGAGTGCCGTGCAAGGCGCTGTGCTGCCTGAATACCCGTAGGGGTGGCAGCGTTCCCCAGCCCGAGGAAATTGGCGCATACGTTGGCGCTGAGGCTTTGACTGAGGGCTTTGTCCTGTTTGGTGGAAGGGAATAATCGGTTCAAAAGAGGGCTTAGTATTTTGGACAGAAACCCGGTAAAACCAACTACGTCCATCAGCTTGCCGATGCCACTCCACAGACAAATAGAACCAGCCATTGATAGAACCAGGTTGATTCCATCCCGGGCGCCTTGCGGCACGGCAGCGGCCAGCGCCTCGCCGTTACCCAACACAAAAGAAGCAAACAGTGATATTCCAAGAAGTCCTGTAAAGATCCAACTCATAACCAAATTAACCACCCTCTATCAGCCTATGCTTTGAGGATGGACAAATACCAAAAGGTGATCGTATGTATGTTTTTCGCGCGCAATATAATTGGTTCCAAAAAGCAGAAAGCTACCTTGCCGGTTCAATGCAGTCGAACTTATATTGTTTTTTCTATTTTCCAACATCTGTTGAAATCGGTGTCAGGGGAGAGAAGATTCAGGCAAAGCCTCACGCTTGTATGATCTCTGCACCCAAAATGCCCCGTTGGCATTATTTTGCCCAGGATACGAGAATGCATTGGCTGCACTGCCATCTGGCGTTTGGAGAGTTACTTGAAAAATACCACATTCCTGTAGGTGAAATTTTTTATCCGGAGGATATTGGCTTTTTGGCGCCACTGTTCCGGAAAATCCGGCTGGAATTATCCGCAAAAGCTCCGGGCTATGAGGAAATGATGGATACATATCTTGTTCAGATGCTGGTGATGCTGTCCCGCAATTTGGAGGATGATATTGCTTTCCACGGTGTAAACCCGGCTGACAGAAAGAAAATCCGGGAAATCCACGATGAGATCATATCCGCACCGGAGAAAAACTGGGTAGTAGCAGATATGGCAAAGACTGTCAACCTCAGCGTTTCCCGGTTTCATGCAGCCTACCGGGCAATTTATGACAGTTCCCCTGTGAAAGATGTCATCACAGCCAGAGTGGAAAGGGCCAAGGAACTGTTGGTAACGCAGGAACGTGCCACATTGCCGGAGATTGCAGAACAATTGGGCTATAAAAATCACTATCATTTTATTTCTCAATTCAAATCTGTTGCCGGCACGACTCCCGGCGCCTATCGCAAATTCAACCGATAACACCGCCGTCATTGCGAGGCTTGCTTTGCAAGCCGTGGCAATCCGTTTCTTTATAAAACAATCGCCCCCTAGTTCCTTCCGGAACAAGGGGGCTTCTATATTATTCAGCTGTGTAAATAGATTGGGTTATCTCATAGGGCTTGGCGATTGCATTATTAACAGCTTCGATAATCGCAAGCTTATCTTTTTCTGTCAACTCTACCTTGTCGTATTTGTTATCCCCAGTGTATGTGGAAATCTGATCGTTTGTCAGGTGGATTTCCGTAATGGGTTCACCGGTCAGGACGCTGAGCAAGGTATAGGCAGCCAGGTAACGGCCAATGTGGTTCAGATGCAGGTGATCGTTGCCATCTTCAATCTTTGTCAGGTTGTCACCAATGTAGCTGGTTCGCAGATTCTGTACGGCAGTACCGGTGGGGATGATGGCATCGAAATGGTTCTTAGGCAGAACACGAAGTTCCAGTGTGTCAATCAGACCTTGGTACATATTCAACTGGTTTTTACCGTATGTATTCCAACACAGACTTTCCGGTGCACCATTTGTGAAAGCCCAACACAAGTTCCATACAAACCGGGCTTTGGGGTTTGTCATATTTTCCTTTACAAAGGAAACCAGCGCATCAATATAATCCACACCATTTGAGGAAATGTAAGAAGCCGGAAGGGGAGAGTAGTGCGCACTTTGCTGGAAGAAGATCACATCCCAATCCTCATCCAATAAACCTTCTTTCATAGTGCCTTGGCCATCCCGCTTAACAATGTCCCAGGACAGACCGCTATCTCCGGCAGATTTAACGAGTTTGGTATACTGATAAACGGGTTCGCCACTCTTGGAAGCGTTGTAGTGCTTTTCCAAGGTACAGCCGCTGGCATAAAGTCTGCCAACGATCACTTTTTCATAGCCCTCTGCGATTGCGGCATCAGCCAAATAGTGGGTGGTGTTCTGACCGAAGCTGCTGGAAATGGCCAAAAGCTTCAGTGTCTTGCCGTCGGACAAAGGCGCATTCATTTCGCCCAGAATGTTGGGAATATTCCAGCCGGAGATCATCTTCTTGCAGTTGCGGAACATCCACAGAACAGAGCCCTGAGCCTTGGCAGTGTAGTTCGTCCAGTTCTGGTCTACCAGTTCCATCTGCTGACGCAGGCTTCTCTGAGCAGTATTGCCGAAAATGTACTCACCGGTGCCTTTTAGCTGCACATAAGGTCTTCCGAAAATCGGCATATTTGCGTTCCTTTCGTTGTTTGCTTCAGAGTTAGTGGCTTTGATGATGCCCTTGAGCAAAGTGCCGGTTTTACCTGCATTGCCGCTTTCGCCTGCAGCGAAGTTTTTGAAGACAGAAGCTCTCGTGGTAGTGTTCATATTGCTTGCGTTGGGAGCCTCATTAATGTTCAGGGCTATACCGTATTTGGCAACCTGGGCAGCAATCACTTCGTCACCGCGGAAATTGCTCTTATAGTATACACCGGGATCCTGCTCGTTCTCAGCGGAAGTACGCAGGGACATAGCAGTGATCTCCAAGTTCAGCTTATGGAAAGAAAGAATATCATACGCATCTGTATTGTCCTCGTCTACGGCCAGATAACCTTCTGCAGCAACCACATTGCCGCTGTGTGCGTAGATTTTACCGTAAATACCGTCGCTGACATTGTAGTCATTTGTCTGAAAATCAAAGACCGTCACGGTCTTGCCCTCGGCAACATGCAATTCAAAAATGTCGTTACCGTTCAGATCTATCACCAGGTCCTTGTCAACGGAAATAGGCTCGGTGGCTGCGGTGTACAGGGTGATGGTTGCACCGCTTTCAGCGTTGTTGATTGTATCCTGTAGTGTCTGACTGTTGGCGGTAGCACCCACAGCAAATACACCCAGGAGCAGTGCCAATAATGCGATGGTAATAATAATTCTGCGTTTCATGAATATTCCTCCGTATTATTTTTCTGTGTAGGTAGATTGGGTAATTTCGTAGGGATTGGCGATTGCGTTATTTGCGGCTTCCAAAATGGCAAGCTTATCATTTTCGGTCAGTTCGATGACAACAGAATCGGGGTCGGGGCTGGTAGTTGTCAAATGCATTTCGGTAATGGGCTCGCCCTTCAGTACGCTGAGCATCGTATAGGCGGCCAAAACCTTGCCGGTGTAGTTCAGGTGCAGACCGTCTCTTGTCAGATTGTCACCAATGTGGCTGGTACGCAGGTTCTGAACTGCAGTGCCTGTGGGGATAATGGCATCAAAGTGGTTCTTTGTCAGAATTTTTTCCTTTAGGGTATCCAGCAGAGCATTGTACATAACTATCTGGTTATTGCCGTACTTCTCAAAGGTATCCCGGACGATATCACTCTGGAATGCCCAGCACATATTCCAAATAAACTTTGCGTTGGGATTTGTGGCGTTTGTACGCAAATATTCCATCAGGGTATCTACGTAATCTGTGCCGTCGGCAGCAACGTAAGAAGGGGCTTCCGGAGCACGATCAGCACTTTGCTGCACGAAGATAATATCCCAATTTTCGTCCTGCAGTGCCAAAGCCAAGGGTACATTTTTCTTTGTGGACCAGATACCGGAATTGTTTTTTGTGTATTCGTAGAAATTGGTGTTGTTCAGCGCACAATCTACGTGCTTCTGCAAGGTGCAGCCGCTGGCGTATAATCTGCCGACAACAACATCGGTGTAACCCTCTGCAATGGCAGCGTCATACAAAAACTGGGTGGTGTTCAGACCAAAGCTGCTGGTCACCGCCAAAAGCTTCAAAGTTTTTCCGTCTGTCAAAGGTCCTTCCTCCTTGATTTCAGTTGCCTCAGTGGCGGTGGTTGTGGGGGTCTGCGTATTTTGTCCTGCACAGCCCAATAAAGCCAGCATACACAGGCATAGGGTCAGCGTCAGGACTTTTTTAAAACTTTTCAAAGCACTGTCCTCCTTGATGTATTGTGTGTTCCTATTTCATTATAATAAATAAGAGTAGGAAAACAATGTGTTTTCCTACTCTAAAATTGAACTATCCTATTTTAACCAAGGGATGCATCGTATACGATATTTTTGGGAAGATCCAGCTCTGCGGCGGCTTGTTTCACCGCATCTTTACGGCTAAGACCCTTTTCTATCAGCTCTGCCACCCGCCGGGCAGCATCCTCCGGTGTGGCAGCAGCCTTTTCTTCCGGAACAGCGCCAGCTACTACCAACACGAATTCCCCTTTGGGGGGCTGTTCCTGATACAGTTCAATGGCACCGCCCAAAGTGGTGCGAACTACTTCCTCGTGAAGCTTGGTCAGCTCTCGGCAAAGGCTGATAGGACGGTCCAAACCGAATACCTGAGCCATATCCTCCAGGGTGTTCATCAGCTTGTGGGGCGCTTCGTAAAAAATCATCGTGCGTTGTTCTTTTCGCAGACTTTCTAAGTGATCTTTTCTGCTTTTTTTGGCAGTGGATAGAAAGCCCTCAAAGCAAAATCGTCCGGTAGACTGACCGGAGATGCTCAATGCTGTAATCACAGCGCAAGGCCCGGGAATGGCACACACGGTAATACCGGCTTCGGCACATTGCTTTACCAGCTCTTCGCCAGGGTCGGAGATTGCGGGACTGCCGGCATCAGAAACCAGCGCACAGGTTTCACCATCCAAAATGCGCTGTACAATCATTTCGCCTTTTTGCGCCTTGTTA
This sequence comes from Faecousia sp., assembly GCA_045632385.1. Lineage (GTDB taxonomy): Bacteria > Bacillota > Clostridia > Oscillospirales > Oscillospiraceae > Faecousia. The sequence goes on along the minus strand of JAZQWQ010000112.1, from coordinate 8,865 downwards.
TGTTCAAAGTAGCTGACAAGGCTTTTTTTAATTCCCAAATAGTTTAGTAGCTTCAGACTGACCCGGGTATCCTCAGCAGCAATAAAATCTGCCTGCTCTAAAGTTTCCCGGCACCGCTGGGAAATATCTCCCAAATTGCCGATGGGGGTGGGAACAAGATATAACATTCCGGGCATATTATCCCTCCTGATCTTGATAAAGATTATGGAAATAGGAACTGGGAGTTCCGTCCGTGTGATAGAGAAATTCTTCTTGCCAGACAAGACCAGGTTTTCCACCTTTTTTACAGTGTACCAGTACCAGACTGACAGGACCGTTCTCCCGGTGACGTAATAGCTGCAGTTTTTTTGGCTCAAGCTTTCGGGCAGATGCCTTTGCAAAAATTTCCGCCAATCGCTCCGGCCGATGTACCATATAAAAATCTCCACCGTATTTCAGTGCCTGAGAAGCAACGGAAAACAACGCTTCCATACTGAAGGTGTTTTCTTTCCGTGCAACCGGTGTTTTCTGACTATCCGGGCCACCGTGAAAGTAAGGGGGATTGGAAATACATACGGAAAATCCTCCGGCCTGGACAGGGAAGGTGGCGACGTCTGCGCATATACTGGTAAGACGGTTGGAAATTCCGTTGCGCTCTGCATTCTTCAATGCCTGCAGGTGGGCATTCTCATCAATTTCCACACCGGTGACTTGAAGTTTATCATATCGGGCGCAGAGCATTAAGCCCAGGCTTCCGCATCCGGAGCCGAGATCCAGGACTTTGTCGCTGGGGTGCGCTTGCACAAAATGCGCCAAAGCAACAGAATCGGTGCTCAGAGGGAAAGCGCCCGGACAAAGCTCCAGGGTAAAACCGTTTTTCAAAATCTCCATAGGCACTCCTTAAAAAAATCTGCCTGCGTACCGGTCAGCCGGCTGCGCAGGCAGATTGCAGAATCGGAGAATCACTCTTCTACGATTGCTTCAACGGGACAGTTATCAACGCAGGTGCCGCAGCTAACGCAAACATCAGCATCGATTACGTAAGTCTCGTCGCCCTCGGAGATAGCCTCTACAGGGCAGTTGTCGGCACAGCTGCCGCACTTGACACAAGCGTCAGTAATCTTGAACATGATTTTCCCTCCAGTAATATGTTAATCGCACATCCAAATCTGGATGCAAGACTATTCTAGCACGTATTTTCAAAAATGCAATTCTTTTTTTTATTTCCGGTATATTTTTTGTGACCGACGGGGAAAATTTCCGGATAAGGGGGGAGGTTATGCAGTATGCACAGGATGCGCAGAGGTTGATTTTTCAGGCCGGAAGCCTTGCACGGGAACTGGGACATAGCTACGTGGGAACAGCGCATCTGCTACAGTCCTTGGCGCAGACACCTGGATTGGCCGGGCAGCTGCTGCGCGGTGGCGGCTACGATTGGGAACTGTCAGGGGGAATGGCAAAAGTCCTCTATGGTACCGGTACACCCGGATTGCCGTTACCCCAGGGCTTTTCCATACAGGCCAGAGCAGTTCTCAAAGGCGCCGGCCGGGAAGCCCGGTTGCTGGGACATCGGCAGGTACAGAGTATACACATTTTTTTATCCCTTTTACGTCAGGAAAAAACCGCAGCCAGAGATTTGATGATCCTAAGCGGTGTGGATACTGAGGAATTATTTTCGTCAGCGGTAAAGTATGTGCGTTGGGAGGGAGTCAAAACGGAAAGCAGAAATAAGGAGGCGGTTTCCACGAAACTTTTGGAACAGTTTAGTGAGGATTTGATATTAAAGGCATCCGCGATGGATCCGGTGATTGGAAGAGAACGGGAGATTGATACAGTAATCGGTATCCTGAGCCGAAAGAATAAGAATAACCCGGCATTGATCGGAGAACCTGGTGTGGGAAAGACCGCCATTGCGGAGGGGTTGGCGCAACGTATGGCCTCCGGGAATGTACCTCCTCAATTGAAAGAGAAACGTCTTGTCAGCCTGAATATGGCTAACCTGGTGGCCGGCACCAAATATCGTGGCGAATTTGAAGAGCGTTTGCGGGATGTGCTGGCGGAGATCAAGCGCAGTGGTGATGTGATTTTATTTGTGGACGAAATGCACACCATTGTGGGAGCTGGGGCGGCAGAGGGTGCGATCGATGCGGCTAATATTTTTAAGCCGGCCTTGGGCCGTGGAGAGCTGCAAATGCTGGGCGCTACTACTTTGACGGAATACCGTAAATATATTGAAAAAGATCCGGCTTTGGAACGTCGCTTCCGGCCGGTGCTGGTGGAAGAACCGAGCCCGGAAGCAACACAGGCCATTCTCCAAGGCTTAAAACCGAGTCTTGAGCTACACCACCATCTGCGGATTACCCAGGAGGCTGTCCAGGCAGCGATCTCTATGTCCGTGCGGTATTTGCCGGACTTGTTTTTGCCGGATAAAGCCATAGACCTTTTGGATGAAGGGGCATCCCATGCACGTATGGAAGAATTGCAATCCGGAAAGAACGGCTTGCGGCAGGAGTTGGAAGCCGAACTTCAGGAAGCGGTAAAAGAGGGACGCTTTGAAAAAGCAGCCCACTTGCGGGATAAGATGCAGCGCTTGGCTGGCCGTTCCGGAGAATTTCGAAGAAACCGGGCGGTAACCGGAACGGATATAGCTTGGGCTGTCAGCGCCCGGACAGGGATTCCGGTGGGCAGACTTACCGCCAGCCAGCGGGAGAAACTGCTGTCTTTGGAAACGGTTTTACAAAAAGAAATTGTCGGACAGGAGGCGGCAATCAAAAAGGTAGCCCAGTCGATTCGTCAGGGGCTGTCTGCGATCCGGGATGCCAACCGGCCAGTGGCAAGCCTTTTGTTTACCGGTCCTACCGGGGTGGGAAAGACAGAAGTTTGCCGTGTGCTGGCCCGGGAACTTTACGGAACAAAGGAAGCCTTTATTCGGCTGGATATGACGGAATATATGGAAAAACAATCTGTATCCCGGTTGATCGGTGCGCCTCCCGGTTACGTGGGCTATGAAGAGGGTGGAAAGCTGACGGAGGCTGTTCGCCGCAGACCCTATTGTTTGGTGCTTTTGGACGAACTGGAAAAGGCCCACCCGGATGTATCCGGGGTGCTTTTGCAAATTATGGAAGAAGGCGAGCTTACCGATTCTACCGGCAGAAAGGTCAGCTTCAAAAATGCGGTTGTGGTAATGACTTCCAACATTGGCGGTGAATTAAAGGGAGAGGGCCTTGGGTTCAACCCCTCCGGGCGCGACAGAGAAATCGACGGCTTGCTGCGACAGCACTTTACTCCGGAATTTTTGGGGCGGCTGGATCAGATCATCTGCTTTGCATCCCTGCAACCGGAAGCTCTGGAAAAAATCGCAGAAAAATATTTGCGACAGATGCAAAAGCGTTCTGCAGATTGCGGCATTGAATTGCAACTGCCGGATAATCTGCCGGGGAAATTGTGCACTTTGGCAGGGAAGAAGGATGGGGCTCGTCAACTGCGTCGTTTGGTGCAGGAACAGGTGGAAGCGCCACTGGCTGTGCACCTGTTGGGATGCGCCAAAACCCCGACGAAGGTAAAAGGCTTTTGGTCGGCAGAAGCACTTGAATTTACGAACTGATATAGAACAAGTGTTCTAAAATGCAGAATTTCCGGGTTTTTCCTGAAAAAAATTGAAAATTCTGCAAAAAAAGTATTGATTTTTAAAAAAATATTCGTTATACTGACGACAAAGGGAGTAAAATGGTAGTCAAGTGGAGCAAAATGGAAAAGAGGTGAGCGCTGTGATCGGTAAATACCCTGCAAAACTGGATGATAAGAACCGTCTTTTTGTCCCGGCAAAGCTTCGTGCAGAGTTGGGAGAAGATTTCTATGTCACCCTGGGTGTCAACTGTGGTCGCAGCTGCCTGACCGTTTATACTGCAGAAGACTGGCAGACCTTGGTGCAGAACTATAACGCACTGCCGATCTCTCAGCGTTCTGCAGCTACCAGCTTGATCTTTATGAATGCCAACCAATGCAGCCCTGATAAGCAATTTCGTTTTTCCTTGACCCAGTTCCTGCTGGACTATGCCGGTATCGGTCGTGATGTGATGATCGTAGGACGTGCCGGTCAGGCAGAAATTTGGGATGCGGAAACCTTCCGTGAATTTGAGAAAGAAAATCTCACGCCAGAAAAGCTGCTTGCTTCTTTGGAGGCAATCGGCCTATGAAAGAATTTCACCACGTATCTGTCCTGCTTCAGGAATGTTTGGACGGATTGGATATCAAGCCGGACGGCATCTATGTGGACGGCACCTTGGGCGGTGCCGGTCACTCCAGTCAAATTGCAGCCCGGTTAACCACCGGACGGCTGATTGGCATTGACCGGGATCCGGTAGCGCTGAAAGCAGCGGGGGAGCGCCTGAAGCCGTTTGGTGAGCGTGTTACCCTGGTACATTCTAATTTCTGTGAGATCAAACAGGTTTTGCAGGAGTTGAATGTTCCGGGTGTTGACGGTATTCTACTGGATTTGGGAGTTTCTTCTCCGCAGCTGGATGATGGCGCACGGGGCTTTTCCTATATGGCTGATGCTCCACTGGATATGCGGATGAATTCTCAGGATACTTTAAATGCAGAGATCGTGGTCAATACCTGGTCTCAGGAAGAATTAAAAAGAATTTTATATACCTACGGGGAAGAACGGTATGCACCCCAAATTGCCGGAGCAATTTGCCGGCGACGGGAGGAAAAACCGATCAAAACGACTCTGGAACTGGTTGACATCATTCGTTCGGCGATGCCACCGGCGGCGCTTCGGGAGAAGCAACACCCGGCAAAGCGCAGCTTTCAGGCAATTCGCATAGCGGTCAATGATGAACTGGGATCTGTGGAAAAGGTAATGGAGGATGCTATTCCGCTACTAAATAAAGGCGGACGTCTTGCAGTGATTACCTTCCATTCCTTGGAAGATCGAATCGTAAAAACTGCGATGGCGGCAGCAGCAAAGGGCTGCACTTGTCCTCCAAGTTTTCCGGTATGTGTTTGCGGCAAGAAACCGCAGGTAAGTCTGGTCAGCCGAAAACCAATTGTCGCTACAGACGAAGAATTGGAAGCGAACCCCCGTTCCCGGAGCGCAAAGCTGCGGGTTTGTGAAAAACTATAAAAGAAGGGAAGCGTGATTATGGCACAGAAGCTGGATGTTCAGTACATTCGTTTTTATACCGATGGCAGTGCAGCAAAAAAAGTTGCGCCTATTGCCCCTCTGCAGACCATAAAGCTTCCCAAACTGAAAAAACATAAGAAACTTGTTGTACATATTGATCCTGTAGCCCTGTGCGCCATTGCTATGTGCGCGGTGATGTTGGTTCTGATGACTGTGGGCGGTGTAAAGCTTTACACGGCTCGACAGGAACTAAACCAGATGAACAGTTACGTGCAAACCCTGCAGCAGGAGCAAACTTCCCTGAACGCCACAATGCGTGAGGGTTATGACCTGGCGCAGATTGAGCGTACAGCACTTGCTTTAGGAATGGTACCTAAGGATCAGGTGCAGCACGTTAGCATTGAACTTCCAAAAGAGGAAGCTGTGCCGGATGCCCCCAACACCTGGGAGCGCTTTTACACATTCTTAACAGGTCTTTTTGCATAACATAGGATCCTGACAATACACTAAAATAGTAGCTGCAATGGGCGGCGAGGGTTTCCCTTGCTGCCCATTATCCGGCTTAGGACTATTTTGGGAAAGGTCGGGATTGCTTTGCGTTCCAAATCAAATAAAGAGTACCGACGACTCCGGGGAGATACCGGACAGCATATGCGAATCATAGGTACAAGCATCGTGTTAGGGCTTTTGGCCTTTGTACCCCTTGTTGCGCAGCTGTATAACCTGATGGTGGTCAATTACGGTTATTATTCTGATCTGGCTTTGCGCAATCAGACCCGAACCACCCAGGTGACACCGGAACGGGGAAAAATCTACGACCGGAATATGAATGTGCTGGCCACATCTGTGGGTGTTGAAAATATTTATTTAGATCCCCGGGAGCTGAAACAATCCAAAGCGGATATGCAAAGCATATCTCAAACCCTGGGACAGATTCTGAACCTTGATCCAAATTGGATTGCAGAACAGGGAAGGGATATTACAAAACGTTATAAACAGATTGCGGCCCGGGTGGAAGAAGATGTTGCGGCGCAGGTAAGAGCCTATATCAATGAAAATGATATAAGCGGCATCCACTTAGAGCCAAACACACGGCGGTACTATCCTTATGGTAGCCTGGCGGCCCAGGTGATCGGCTTTACAAACTTGTCCAATGTGGGTTCGGAAGGAATCGAAGCCGCTTATAATAGTTTCCTGGAGGGCAGCGCCGGAAAAGTTATTACCACAAAGGGCAATAACGAAATGGATATGCCCTTTTCCTACGAAAGTTATGAGGCAACCCAATCCGGCTGCGATGTGATTTTAACCTTGGATGCCACGGTCCAGATGTGCCTGGAAAAACAAATGCAGGACGCCATAGACAGATATGACGTACAAAACGGCGCTTTTGGTATGGTTATGAATGTGAATACCGGAGAAATTTTGGCTATGGCGACCCTGGGTAACTACGATCCGAACCACTACCAGGAAATTGCAGATCAAAAGACCGCAGAGGCGCTGGAGCAAATGCGCCTTGTCTATCTGATGCAGCCGAAAAACAGTGAAGCCTATGCAGCCGGTAAAAAAGCCTATCAAACTGCCCTGACAGAAGCACGTCTGAAGCAGTGGCGCAACCGTGTAATCTCAGACGGTTATGAGCCTGGCTCAACCTTCAAGGTGATCACAATGGCGGCAGCGCTGGATTGTGGCGCAATTACCCTGGATACAGCCTTTCATTGCTCCGGAGCAGAACAGATTCCCGGCCGTTCGCAGCGTCTGCATTGCTGGCGTTCCACCGGTCACGGTGCAGAAAAAACACCTCAGGCTTTGCAAAACTCTTGCAATCTTGCCTTTGCGCATATTGCTTTGAAACTGGGCGGCGAACGTTTTTATGAATATGTAAAAAATTTTGGAATTCTGGAAAAAACCGGAATTGATTTAGCAGGAGAGAGCAAAGGTGTATTTTTTGATAAAGCTTTGGTTACGGATACAGAAAAGTGGGGTACGGCTTCCTTAACTTCCGGCTCTTTCGGTCAAACCTTCAAATTAACACCGCTGCAGCTGGTGCGTGGCATCAGTGCAGTGGTCAACGGCGGATATCTATTAGAGCCTTACATTGTATCTGAGGTCTTGGACAGCCGGGGGGAAACGGTACTTAAGCAAGAACCGACTGTGCTTCGTCAGGTAATTTCTGAGGAAACTTCCAATACAATGTGTGCGTTGATACGCTCGGTGGTAACGGAAGGAACTGCCAAAAATGCCAACGTTTTCGGCTTTGATGTCGGGGGAAAAACCGGAACAAGCGAGAAAATTGACATTTTTGACGAGAATGGGCAACGCGTCCAGGATAAAATCGTATCATTTGTAGGGGTTGCGCCAATGGACAATCCGGAGTATATTGTATTAGTAGCCTTGGACACCCCGTCCAGATCTACCGGTATCTATATTTCCGGTGGTGTGATGGCTGCGCCGACAGTGGGCGCTGTGATGGCGGACATTCTGCCGTATCTGGGTGTTGCCCATCATTATGCAGAGGAAGACCAAGCCGGAAAGACGGTAATTTTAGAGGATATGGTCGGCTTGACACTGGCAGAAGCCCAAAAGCTTTTGAAGCGGCAGGGGATCACAGCTGTTCTGCGAGGAAACGGTGAGACAATTACAGATCAATTGCCTTCGGCAGGTAGCGGGATTCCCGGTGACGGACAAGTAATTCTATACTTAGGCGAAGAATATTCCAAAGAACAGATCACCGTTCCGGACTTTTCCGGGATGACACGACAACAGGCAGCAGATACAGCCGGGAAATTAGGTCTTTACATTCTTGTAAAGGGAAATCCGGAGATTTCTCCTCAGGTGACGGTGGTTTCCCAGTCTATACCGGCCAAAAGTAACGTGGAGATCGGTACAACGATAGAACTTATATTTGCAGATACAAAAGCAAAGGATTAGGAGAATGGTATGAAGCTTGAACAGTTATTGCAGGGCATAGAGATTTTGAAGACCTCTGTGCCATTGGATTTGGAAATTTCTCAGGTGCACTATGATTCCCGGAACGTAACACCCGGAAGTTTGTTTGTTGCGGTTACCGGTTTTGTGACTGATGGCAATAAATATATTCCTATGGCATTGGAAAAAGGTGCTGTGGCGGTAGTTACCGCAGTAGAGCCGACCGAGGATATTCCTTATATTTTAGTACCTTCTGACCGGCTTGCGCTGGCGCTGATCGGTGCAAATTTTTACGGTCATCCGGCGGATGCTATGACCTTGATTGGTGTTACAGGAACAAACGGAAAGACCTCTGCGACCTTGCTGCTTAAGCATGTACTTGAGACTGTCCGGGGCGCTAAAGTTGGTCTGATTGGCACAATGGATAATATGATTGGTGACGTAGCTGTTCCGGCCCAGCGCACCACCCCGGAAAGCCTGGACCTGCAGGCGCTGTTTGCCCAGATGCGGGATGCCGGCTGTAATTATGTGATTATGGAGGTTTCTTCTCACGCAATTACACTGGAGCGTGTGGGTGGCGTTCAATTTGATGCGGCAGCCTTTACCAATCTGACGGAGGATCACCTGGATTTCCATAAGACAATGGAAAATTATTGCGATGCCAAGGCAGAACTGTTTGCCAGAAGTAATGCTTGCGTTGCAAACCGGGATGATGAATGGTTTACAAGAATCTGCGCCAAGGCAAAAACCAAAGTGTTTACCACTTCTGCCAAAGAAGCGGCAGATCTTTACGCAGAGGATCAGCAATATCTGTCTGACGGTGTGGCATTTAC
>JAZQWQ010000111.1:0-6468 GCA_045632385.1 Faecousia sp. | reverse complement strand
AGCCATACCGTCAGCAACGAAGGTATTAGCAGGAGTCTGGCCGCCCTGTGCTACGGACTCAACAATGTAGTTACGGTCCAGCAGCAGGCCCAGTGCGTAACGGATCTCAGCATTTGCAGCTTCGATTTCTTCGGGAGTGGTAGGCTTGGCAGCTTCGGTACCCTCAGTGCCAGCAGGAGCAGTAGTAGTGGAAGGAGCAGTCTTACCGCCACAAGCAACCAGGCCGAGAACCATAACAAGAGCCAGAGCCAATGCAATCAGTTTCTTCATTTTCTTGGTTTCCTTTCTTAATTGAAATTTTTCAAGATATATTCATACCTGCATTGGTACGGCACACCAAACACAGGGACGAAACAAATGAAAAGGAGACAATCTCCCATAGCCTTCTCCTCGAGGAGAAGAGGGACCGCGTTAGCGGTGGATGAGGTGTAATTCCCCCTCATCAGTCAGCCTTGCTGACAGCTTCTCCCCAGGGAGAAGCCTGTTAGTTGATCTCCTCTGCCTTGTGGCAAGCCACAAAGTGACCGGGTGCCAGTTCCTTCAGCTCCGGCATAGACTCTGCGCAAGCATCGCAAGCGTAGGGGCAGCGGGTACGGAAGGGACAGCCGGAAGGTGCGTTCAGGGGGCTGGGGATATCGCCGTGGAGCACCACGCGCTGGTTTGCTCTGGCAATCTGGGGATCCGGCACGGGAACGGCAGACATCAGGCTCTTGGAGTAGGGGTGCAGAGGATGATCGTAGATCTCCTTAGCATCAGCCAGCTCCACCAACTTACCCAGATACATTACGGCAATTCTGTCAGAAATATGACGAACGACCAGCAAGTCGTGGGCAATAAACAGGTAGGTCAGATCCATCTGATCCTGCAGCTCATCAAACATATTGATGACCTGCGCCTGAATGGACACGTCCAACGCAGACACCGGCTCGTCACAGACGACGAACTCAGGGTTGGTAACCAGAGAACGAGCGATGCCGATACGCTGGCGCTGACCGCCGGAGAACTCGTGGGCATAACGGCTGGCATGCTCGGAGTTCAGACCAACCTTTGCCATCATTTCCAGCACCTTTTCCATACGCTCTTCCTTATTTGCGTACATCTTATGCACGTCCAAAGGCTCTGCGATAATATCGGAAACGGTCATACGGGGGTTCAGGGAGGAGTAGGGATCCTGGAAAACCATAGCGGTCTTCTTACGGTACTCCACAATATCCTGCTTGGTCTCGATCTTCTTGCCGTCGAACCAGATCTCACCGGCTGTCGGCTTATACAGGTGCAGCAGGGTTCTGCCGACGGTCGTCTTACCACAGCCGGACTCGCCGACCAGACCCAGGGTTTCACCCTTGCGGATGGCAAAAGACACATCGTCCACAGCCTTCAGAGGCTTGGAAGAGAAGAGACCTGTGCTGATATTGAAGTATTCCTTCAGGTTTTTAACCTCAACCAAATTCTTCATTTCGCTCATTCTTCCTCACCGCCTTCCTGGGTTGCTTCGATTTCGTTCTTTACATTTACCCAGCAAGCTGCTGCGTGATCACTATTGATCTCCATACGGGGGCAACGCTCCCGCAGACAGATCTTCATAGCTGCATCGCAGCGGGGTGCAAAGGGACAGCCCTTCGGCATATTGAGCAAGTCAATGGGTGTACCGGAAATAGGCTCCAGCTTGCTGCCATCACTGTTGACAGTGGGGATAGAGCGCATCAAGCCCTTGGTATATTCGTGCTTGGGGTTGTAGAAGATCTCGTCAGCGGTACCCTGCTCACAAATAGAGCCGGCATACATAACCACGACTTCGTCACAAAGCTGTGCCACAACACCCAGATCGTGGGTAATCATAATGATCGCCATACCCAGTTCCTTCTGCAGGGACTGCATCAGCTCCAGGATCTGTGCCTGAATGGTCACGTCCAAAGCGGTGGTAGGCTCGTCAGCGATCAAAATGTCCGGCTCACAAGCCAGGGCCATTGCGATCATAACTCTCTGGCGCATACCGCCGGAAAGCTCAAAGGGATACTGCTTCATTCTCTTTTCCGGCTCGTTGATATTGACCAACCGGAGCATTTCCACAGCCCGGTCATAAGATTGCTTCTTATTCCGGTTCGTGTGCAGCAAAATAGCTTCCATCAGCTGATGACCGATGGTATAGGTGGGGTTCAGAGAGGTCATGGGGTCCTGGAAGATAATGGAAATCTTGTTGCCGCGAACTTCCTTCATCTTCTTTTCACCGGAGTCGACCAACTCTTCCCCGTTAAATTTGATGGAACCGCCGACGATCTTGCCGGTCTTTTCCAAAATTTGCATAATGGAGTATGCGGTAACGGATTTACCGGAACCGGACTCACCAACGATGCCCAAAACCTTACCCTTTTCCAGGTTAAAGCTGACACCGTTAACCGCCTTGACTTCGCCCGCGGGGGTGAAGAACGAGGTGCGCAGGTCTTTTACTTCTAACATTGCCATTTTCGCTACCTCCTTAGTGCTTCAGCTTGGGGTCGAATGCGTCCCGCAAGCCATCGCCAAACAGGTTCAGCGACAAAACAATCAAAGAAATGGTAATTGCCGGGATCACCAAACGGTAGGGATAGCTGGTGATACCGTTGAGCGCATCGGAAGCCAAAGAGCCCAGAGAAGGCATCGGTGCGTTAACACCCAGGCCCAGGAAGGACAGGTAGCTTTCGGTGAAGATTGCGCTGGGGATCTGCAAAGCAGTGGAGATGATGACCACGCTGATGCAGTTGGGCAGCAGGTGCTTGCGGATGATCCATCCGGACTTTGCACCGGCAGACTTGGAAGCCAGCACGTATTCCTGCTCACGCAAGGAAAGGATCTGGCCACGAATCAAACGGGACATAGACACCCAATACAGCAGTGCGAACACCAAGAACAAGCTGATCATATTGCCGCCCAGTTTTTCAAGGACGGTGCCTTCAATGGCATTGCCCAGGGCCACCTTCATAACGGCAGCCAGCAAAATAACCATCAACGTGTCCGGCAGAGAGTAGATAATATCTACGATTCGCATGATGATCAGGTCCACCTTGCCGCCGATATAGCCGGCAATGGAACCAACGGTCATACCAATGACCAGCACGATCAAGCTGGCGAACAGACCGACTGCCAAAGAGATACGTGCGCCATAGACCACACGGATAAAGTAGTCACGACCCTGAGAGTCGGTGCCAAACAAGTGGGGGAAGATCTCTTCCGTCTCGCCCTCGTAGCTGTCGAAGCAAACCACATAGACACCCAGCTCATTTTCAAAGATACCGGCATCGCCAGCTACACGCTTGCCGTTACCGAAGCTGTCTACTTCCCACAGCCAGGAAGTAATGGACTTGCCATCTTTGAAGCTTCTGGGAATGACACCAGCACGGTCGGTATAGGTAGCGCCTTCTGCCTTCAGGCTGGCAAAACCTTCCAAGCCAGCGGTTTTGTCTGCATTATAATCAGCCAGCAACTGCTCTGCCTTTGCCTTTGCTTCTGCCCGATCTTCCTTGGTGGAGGGGAAGAAGAACTCACCGGCATTGGCTTTGCCCAACAGCTTTACAAGCTCTGTATCGCCATAGGTCATAGGCGCCAGGTTATTATAGCTGGGATCCACAGGACGACCGGGGGTAACACCCAGCATTGCATCATAGTTATAGGGCCAGAACATAGGCAGGAAAACCGCAGTAAGCACGATCAACACAACAATGATCATACTGGCGGTAGCGATCTTATTTTTCAGCAGACGCTTCATACCGTCCTTAAAGAAGGTGGTAGAGGGGCGCATCTGCACCATATATTCCTTTTCCTCACCGCTGGCAGGAATGAAATCATCCACATCCAGGTGCATGGAGAGCCAGGGGAGGTTAAATTTTTTATTTTTCATAGTTCCTCCTCCTTACTCCAGGGTAATTCTGGGGTCAACGACCTTATACATAATATCACTGATAAGGTTCATAACCACGATCAAAGTAGCCAGCACAATGGTAGTGCCCATAATAAGAGGATAGTCACGGTCGGTAATGGAGCTGACGAAGGCTCTGCCGATGCCGTTGACCGCAAAGATCTGCTCCACCACCAGACTGCCGGTAACGATATAAGCCAGCATAGGTCCTAAATAGGTGATGACAGGGATCAGGGAGTTCTTCAAAGCGTGGCCGAAGATGATCTTCGTGCCGGAAACACCCTTTGCCCGGGCAGTGCGGATATAGTCCTGACCCAAAACGTCCAGCATAGAGCTACGGGTCAGACGGGTAATGTACGCAGTGGGGTACAGCGCCAAAGTGATAATAGGCAGAATCAAGCCGCCCTCCATCGCACCGTTTGCCGGCACGATCTTAAATTTCAGTGCAAATACCAATAGTAACAGCGTACCCATAATAAACGAAGGCATGGACACGAAGGCAGTGGTGATCACCATAATCACCTTGTCAATGATCTTATTACGGCGCAAAGCGGCAACAGCGCCCAGCACAACACCCACAATCGTAGCGCTGGCAGCTGCGATCAGACCCAGCTTCACGGATACCTTCATACCTCTGAGGATCATATCCATAACGGTGCTGCCACGGTTCTTCAGAGAAGGACCGAAGTCAAAACGAGTCACGATATCCTTCAGATAAGTGGTGTACTGCTCAAATACAGGCTTATCCAAGCCATATTTTGCCTCCAGAGCAGCCTGTGCTTCCGCGCTGAGCGCCTTTTCGCCCATGAACGGGCCGCCGGGCACAGCACGGGTAACAAAGAATGTTACAGTAATCACAACCCAAATCGTAAAGATTGCCAAAGCGATACGTTTGAGAATGTAAAGTAATGTTTTTGTGTTCATTTCGCTATCCTTTCCTCTATATACATTAACACGTTGGGAAACGGCCCCAATGCGCCTTTTTAGAAAATTGTCTACTTATTATACCCAACTTCCCTCCCCTTGTCAATGGTATATTTATACAGAACGTCATTTTTCAACATACAAAAGTCCCCCTCATGTGGAGGGGGACTGGTCTTTTGGGCTTATACATTGCCCCATTGATCTACAGAAAGTACTTGGTAGCAAAGGGTTTTGTCTGTTACAGGCAGGTCACAGGCCACAGTGGAAGCAATTTGTGTATCTCCTGCATAAATTCGGTAATAGCAGTGGTTGGGGTCGGAAACCGGCTCCCAGGTCAGCGTTCCGTCCTGAACGGCAAGGCCCTGGGCCACCACAGGAGCCGCTTTTTCCTGATAATCTGTGGTAAAGAACGTAATGCTGTTGCCCTTGAGGGTGTAGACCGGATTTTCCGCCGGCACCGTTGCGCAGACACCCTGCAAGTCACCAAACTTATTGTAAGGCACATTGTTGGGGTCAAATTCATACACCCGGAGATTCTTATTTAGTAATGTAGACTCCAAGGTGATCTCGGTAGGCTCCATATTCCGGTTGACGATACCGATACTGACAGAGCCATCCCGATTGAGGATGCCGCAGCAGCGCAGGTTCTTGTCCCCGGTGTCGATGGTCAGCACTTTGGAGTTGCGCTTAAACAGCTTGATCATGGGTGCAATACCGAACCAAACCTCCTTGGGAGAATAGTCACCATCGTCCTCCCAGCGGAAGCTGCCCCACTTATTATAACGAATATCCGTGGTACCGGGCAGCAGGAAACGCTCGCACTCACCCCATTTCCGGGCATAGCCAGGCTTGGAGGAATAGGCGCAGGAATAGGGATCCGGCAGATCTGCAAAACTCCAATAGGCAAAGGCAAAAATGCCGGCATTGACTGCCGCAAAGGCCATTTCTACCAACATCAGTGCGCTGTAGGCGCAAGTCTTGGGGTCTAAGAAGAAGCGGCAAACGTCGGCAACAGAGCCGTTTTGGTAGGTCAGGCCGGGAATACCGTCCTGAATACCCATTTCTGCCAAAATCAGACGCTTGCCGTCATTTTTAATGGCCTTCATCACCTGCTCGTTGCACTTTGCGTAGAAGAAATCGTAGAAAGTCAGGTCATCTAACTTGTGGGAGTTATCATAAATGTGCAGCGAGTAGTCCTCGGTGATGGCATTCATATGGCGGATCGCCCAATCCATCGTATCCCAGGTATGGTAACCGGTAGCTTCCGTGGCCAAAAGACCGATATCCAGCTCCCGTTTCTTAAAAGCACGGTACAGAAGCTCCTGATAATGCTTGTAGCGGGGTAGGTCCTGCATCAGCTTGCCCCAATCGCCCTCAGACATTTCGCCGGAGAAGCAGTAGTAGCGTAGGTGCTTCATTCCCTTCTCGTTTTTCATATAGGCCAGCTTGTCCGCAACCTTTTCGCAGTAGTCTACCATTTCTTCCTCGGTGAAATTCACTCTGGCACGGGTGGTGGTGAGGAAAATGGGGGTATCGGTCACCTTCTGCATCCGTTCGTAGTACTCGGCAAAGGCATCCATAGACTCCTTGGACTGGTCAAAATAACCGGCAAAGGTACGCATAAAGCCGGGAGCGACTTCCCGATAGCACTT
>JAZQWQ010000110.1:0-7834 GCA_045632385.1 Faecousia sp. | reverse complement strand
GCTTTTCGTAAAATGAAGGAGGATATATTATGGCAAAAGCACCTCAGCTGGATGCAAACGGTTATCGTAAATTTGGCATCCGCGACAGCGTAGCATACGCAGCCGGCGACTTAGGTTGCAATATGAGCTTTGCTCTGAAAGGAACAATGGCTCTGTTCTGGACCCAGGTTATGGGTATGGGTCTGTGGTACTCTCTGCTTCTGGTCATCGTACAGGTTTGGGACGCAATCAACGATCCCCTGATCGGCTCTATGATCGATGCAGACAAGAAAAAGTATAAGAGAAATAAATTCCTGCAGTACATCTGGGCAGGCTCTATCGGCCTGATCGTGGGCGGCGCTTGCTGCTTCATTCCGCTGCCCCAGGCACCTGTGCTGGCAAAGGCGATCATCTTTGTTGCCGGCTATGTGATTTGGGATGCTTTCTACACCGTGGCAAACGTGCCTTACGGCTCCTTGCTGTCCCTGATCTCCAAAGAGCCTGCAGACCGCGCTTCTTTGTCCGCTTGGCGCTCCATCGGTTCTATGGTTGGCAATATGCTGCCGATGGTCATTCTGCCTTTCCTGATCTACAATCCCGATAAGTCCCTGAACGGTCCTATGGTATTCGTAGCCGCTTTGGTGATGGGTGTTCTGGGCTTCATCTGCTTCCAGTTTATGATCCGTAACACCGAGATCCGTGTGGACACCGAGATCGCTGTCAGCGAGGAAACTCCTAAGTTCAATGTGCTGACTGCAATGAAGAACTTTGTCTGCAACCGTCCTGCCGTGGGCGCCACTCTGGCTGCTATGGGTATGTTTATCGGTATGCAGGGCGCAACCACTGCGGTTTCTGTTGTGTTCCAGATTTACTTCAAGAACCCTGAAATTTCCGGTGTTGTGCAGCTGTTTGCAATGATCCCCATTCTTGTCTTTACCCCCTTGGCACGTAAGATGGTTGTCAAGTACGGTAAGAAGGAACTGTCTGTTGTAGGTGCGATCGCTTCCATCATCGGCGGCTTGGGCCTGTTTATCATCACGCCCAACAACACCGGCCTGGATCTGATCATCTACATTCTCTGCCAGCTGGTTTACTCCTTGGGTCTGGGTATCTACTCCACTGTCTCCTGGGCAATGATGGGCGATGCTATCGACTACAACGAGTGGAAGACCGGCAAGCGCGAGGAAGGTACTGTTTACTCTCTGCACTCCTTCTTCCGGAAGCTGGCACAGGGCGTTGGTCCTGCTGTGGCTCTGGTGATTATGAATGGCTTGGGCTATGTAAACAATGCCGTTGATCCTGCCACCGGCGCAGAGATGATCGACGTTACGCTGCTGAGCTGGGATGTGGCTGTAAATCTGCGTACTCTGGTAGCAGCATTGTTCCTGGCTTCTGCCGTGCTGCAGTTCATCGGTTTGGCACTTGTCTACAATCTGGACAAGAAGACCCTGGCAAAGATGAACGAAGAACTGGCTGCCCGCAAGGCTGCTGAATAATTAACAAAACACCCTGCCGAACCCGGCAGGGTGTCCTGACCTGGAGGAAAACTATGAGAAATATTGTAAGCTTAAATAAGGAATGGGCATTCACCAAGCAGATCGACGCCATTCCTGTACAAATGCCGGAAAATTGGGAAACTGTCAATGTTCCCCACAGCTGGAATGCTGTCGACGGCATGGACGGCGGTAACGACTACTACCGTGGCATCTGTCACTATGCCAAGCGCCTGAACAAGGCAGATTTCCCTGCAGCAGAGCGCTACTACCTGGAGTTCCGGGGCGCAAGTAACTCTGCCGATGTTTATGTGGACGGCAAGAAACTGTTCCATCACGATGGTGGTTTCTCCACTTTCCGTGTGGACATTACTGCAGAACTGAAGGACGAGAGCCTGTTGGTAGTTGCTGTGGATAACACTGCAAATGAGACAGTCTACCCTCAGATGGCAGACTTTACCTTCTACGGCGGTATTTATCGTGATGTAAACTTGATTTGTGTGTCCGAAAGTCATTTTGACCTGGACTACTATGGTGGCCCCGGCATTGCTGTGACCCCCACAATTGAAGGCAATAAGGCTGCTGTGAAGGTTGATACCTATCTGACCAATGCCAAGGATAGTCAGACCATCCGCTACACCATCTATGATAAGGATGAGAATGTGGTAGCCCAGACAGAAACTGCCGAAACCTCCGCAACCCTGGAGATTGACAGTGTTCACCTGTGGAACGGTCGCAAGGATCCTTACCTGTACTGCTGTGAAGCAGAATTGCTGGCAAGCGGTAATGTGCTGGATAATGTCTGCACCCGTTTTGGTTGCCGTACCTTTAAGATCGATCCCGAAAACGGCTTCATCCTCAATGGTGAGGAATACCCCCTGCGTGGTGTATCCCGCCATCAGGACCGCTGGGGTTTTGGTAACGCATTGCTGCCGGAGCACCACGAAGAGGATATCGAGCTGATTTGCGAAATGGGTGCTACTACGATCCGTCTGGCCCACTACCAGCACGATCAGTACTTCTATGATCTGTGTGACGAAAAGGGACTGGTCATCTGGGCAGAAATTCCCTATATCTCCAAGCATATGCCCACCGGTCGTGAAAACACCATTTCCCAGATGAAGGAACTGGTTACCCAGAACTATAACCACCCCTCTATCGTGGTTTGGGGTCTTTCCAATGAGATCTCCATCGGTGGTAGCACAGAAGACCTGTTGGAGAACCATCGAATCCTCAACGACCTCTGCCACGAGATGGATAAGACCAGACTGACCACCATCGCAGCGGTTTCTATGTGTAAGATGGACGATCCCTACCTGCAGATTCCTGACGTGGTTTCTTATAACCACTACTTCGGCTGGTACGGTGGCGAGACCTCCATGAACGGCCCCTGGTTTGATAAGTTCCACGCCATGCATCCCAATATTCCCATTGGCTGCTCTGAGTATGGCTGTGAGGCGCTGAACTGGCATACCTCCGAACCCCGTCAGGGCGACTACACCGAGGAATATCAGGCCTACTACCACGAGGAACTGATCAAGCAGCTGTTTACCCGGAAGTATATGTGGGCAACCCACGTGTGGAATATGTTCGACTTTGGCGCCGATGCCCGTAACGAGGGCGGCGAAAACGGTCAGAACCACAAGGGTCTTGTGACCATTGACCGTAAGTATAAGAAGGACTCCTTCTATGCTTACAAGGCATGGCTGTCTGACGAGCCTTTTGTCCACCTGTGCGGCAAGCGTTATATTGACCGTGTGGAGGATGTAACCAAGGTCACTGTTTACTCCAACCAGCCCAAGGTTGAGCTGTTTGCAAACGGTGTTTCCCTGGGTGTCAAGGAAGCAAGCGATCACTTCTTCTACTTCGATGTACCCAACGCTGGTGAAACACAGCTGAAGGCGGTTGCCGGCGACTGCACCGATGAGAGCGTTATCCGCAAGGTGGATGTTTTCAATGAGGACTACCGCCTGAAGGAAGAGGGTGCGATCCTTAACTGGTTCGATGTTGTGGAAAAGCCCGGTCGACTGTCCTTGAACGCCAAGATGGGTGATGTGCTCTCTACTTTCCGTGGCAAGCTGATCTTTATGAAGCTGATGGGCAAAATGCTGGGCGGCGGCAAGAAGGGCGAAAAGGCAAAGCCTATGGGCTTTGAAATGACTGCCGATATGATGACCATGATGAACGGCTTTACTGTGCTGCGGCTGTTGACGTTGGCTGGCGGTATGATGGATGCTAAGTTCACCAAGGAAGATCTCCTGAAGCTGAATGTCAAGCTGAATAGAATCAAAGCCCCTAAGAAAAAATAAGCCATCAGGACCGCAGGATGTATTTCCTGCGGTCCTTTCGACAGAAAATTCTTGACAAAAGCTTCCCATAAGGATAATATATAGGTGTAATATTGAGGGAGTAGTTCGGCACCATTGGTGCTGAGTCTTTCGTCATAACGGCATATTTGCCCGGAAGACTTCTAAAGAATGAGACTCATACGAGAACATAGATGATGTTCCCGTATGAGTTTTTTGTTTTTTTCAATAACTGTAAAGGAGAATCGCAATGAACCCAGAGTACACGCTTTCAACAGAACAGGTGCTGCAAAACCTGGAAGCCACTGCTACCGGTCTTACCACCCAGGAAGCAGCCAAACGGCAGGAAACCTATGGCCCTAACAAGCTCAAAGAAGCGGAAAAGGATACTTGGCTGCAAAAGTTTATGGCGCAGCTGAAAGACCCGATGCTGATCATTTTGATGATTGCCGCAGTCGTGTCGGCTGCGACCACCGTAATGGGTTATCTACAGCATCCCGGTGAAACCGGCGAATTGCTGGAGGGCTTGGTGGAAGTTGGCATTATCGTAATCGTGGTGCTTTTAAATGCCATTTTGGGTGTGATCCAGGAGAGCAAGGCAGAGGCGGCCATTGAAGCGCTGCAAACCATGACAGCAGCCACCTGTAAAGTGCTGCGGGATGGCAAAATGATGGTTCTGCACAGCACAGAATTGGTTCCCGGTGATGTGGTGATTTTAGAAGCCGGCGATGCCGTGCCTGCAGACGGTCGTATCATCGAAAATGCCTCTTTGAAGATTGAAGAAGCCGCCCTTACCGGCGAATCTGTGCCGGTGAACAAGCTGGTGGATGCGCTGAACTTAACCTCCGGCCAGGACGAAGTGCCCTTGGGTGACCGGAAGAATATGTGCTATATGGGCTCTACCGTGGTTTACGGCCGTGGCAAAGCAGTGATCACCCGTACCGGTATGGATACGGAAATGGGTAAGATTGCCGGGGCTTTGGCAGCGACAGAAAATGAAGAAACCCCCTTGCAGAAGAAGCTGGATGCCCTGGGAAAGACCCTATCCAAGCTGGTGCTGGGTATCTGCGTGTTCATTTTCGCATTCCAGCTGATCACTGCCGGTCAGTTCGATATGCCCACTATTTTGTCCACCTTTATGGTGGCGGTTTCCCTGGCAGTTGCCGCGATTCCCGAGGGCTTGGCAACAGTGGTGACGGTGGTGCTTTCCATCGGTGTGACCAATATGAGTAAGCGCAATGCGGTGATCCGCCGCCTGACCGCTGTGGAAACCTTGGGCTGTACCCAGGTGATTTGCTCTGATAAGACCGGCACTTTGACCCAGAACAAAATGACCGTTGTGGACCACTTGGGCGAAACCGGGCTTTTGGCCACCGCAATGGCGCTGTGTTCTGATGCAAACCTGAATGAAGACAATCAGGCGGAGGGCGAGCCTACCGAATGCGCCCTTGTGAACTTTGCATATGCAGTTGGACTTAAAAAGCAGGATCTGGAAGCGAAGACACCTCGTGTGGATGAAGCACCTTTTGATTCCAGCCGTAAAATGATGTCCACTATCCACGATTTGGGTGGCAGCTATGTCCAATATACCAAGGGCGGCCCGGATGTAGTGCTGGCGCAATGCGCTTACTACTATGAAGACGGCAAGACCTTGCCGATGACTGAGGAAAAACGCGCGGAAATTATGGCCGCCAATAAAGCTATGGCAGATAAGGCGCTTCGTGTGCTGGCAGCTGCCAAGCGTGACTGGGCAGAAAAGCCGACAGATAACAGTCCCGAATTTTTGGAGCAGGAGCTGGTGTTTCTCGGCCTGGCCGGTATGATCGACCCGGTTCGCCCGGAGGTCAAGGCAGCTATCGAACAGTGCCGCAATGCCGGCATCCGGGCTGTGATGATCACCGGTGACCACAAGGACACCGCTGTGGCCATCGCCAAGGAGCTGGGCATTATTGCCGATAGCACCGAAGCCATTACCGGCGCAGAGCTGGATGCCATTTCTGATGCGGAGCTGCTGGAAGCTGTAAAAAAATACGGCGTGTATGCCCGTGTCCAGCCGGAGCATAAGACCCGAATCGTTACCGCCTGGAAGAAAAATGGTTTTATCACTGCAATGACCGGTGACGGTGTCAAC
This sequence comes from Faecousia sp., assembly GCA_045632385.1. GTDB lineage: Bacteria > Bacillota > Clostridia > Oscillospirales > Oscillospiraceae > Faecousia. Next base: position 1,925 of record JAZQWQ010000110.1, on the reverse strand, counting down.
GATGCCCCCTCCATCAAGTCTGCCGATATTGGTGTGGGTATGGGAATCACCGGTACGGACGTTACCAAAAATGTTGCGGATATGGTGCTGGCGGACGATAACTTTGCGACCATCGTTTCTGCAGTCGGCGAGGGTCGCCGTATCTACGATAACATCCGTAAGGCAATCCAGTTTTTGCTTGCCTCCAATATGTCGGAGGTTTTGGGCGTGTTTGGCGCAACGCTTCTGGGCTTTGTGCTGTTAAATCCTGTCCATTTGCTTTTTATCAACCTGGTCACCGACTGTTTCCCGGCTTTGGCGCTGGGTATGGAAGAGGCAGAGCCGGACACGATGCACCGTGCGCCCCGTAACTCCAAGGACGGCATCTTTGCCGGCGGTTTGGGCTTTGATGTTGTGTACCAGGGCGTTTTGGTCACTGTCATCACCATTGCTGCTTATCTCATCGGCGCATCTATGGAATTCGGTGCTGACTGGTTCAGTCACTTGCGTGCAGCTGGCGAATCCGGTCACGGTATGACAATGGCATTCCTTGCGATGTCTATGTGTGAAATTTTCCATTCCTTTAATATGCGTTCTCAGAGAAAGAGCGTGTTCAGCCTGAAGACTCAAAATAAAGTGCTGTGGGCGGCAATGCTGGGAAGCTTGCTGCTGACAACAGCAGTAATTGAAATTCCCTTTATTGCCGGCGCCTTCGGCTTTACCCCTATCGGTTTGGACGAATATGCAATTTCTATGGCCTTGGCAATTTTGGTCATTCCAGTTGTGGAACTGGTCAAGCTGCTGCAAAGAGCAAGCAAGAAATAAGGAAACAAGCCCCCTGTTGACAGGGGGCTTTGCCTTTGTTAAAATTAAGGAAATTGCTAGACAAAGGAGTGAGGGAAATGGTTGGTAATTTTGGACCTCGACCGTATAACCACCGAAAGACTCCGCTACCCAAAAATATTCGGCAGGTGCCGGGTTACTTAAAGACGGTGATCGGCGGATTTTTCAGCCGTTTTGGGTATATTATCAACCTGGTGTGGAAAGCCGGAAAGTGGATCCCGTTTCTATTGTTCTTTGTGGCGATTTTCCGGGGCGTTATGCCCGTGCTGATCTCTTTGGTTTCCAAAAATATCCTCAATGGGTTGCAGGACGTGATCAAGCAGGGAAATCTGCCCGAGGGTGAATTTTGGGCATCCGGCATCCTGTGGCTGCTGATCGCCCTGATCTTCTACCGGGCTCTGCAGCGTATCGTCACCAGTGCCACCACTGCACTAAACCGGATTGCCGGTGAAAAGGTGGCCAATCAGGTAAAAAAGCAGATCATGGAAAAATCCCGGGAGCTGGACGTTGCAGCCTATGACAACCCCATTTTCTATGAAAAAATGGAAAATGCCAACCGGGAAGCCGGTAACAGACCCCTGATGATCCTGTCTGAAACCTTCGGTGCGATCAGTTCAATCATCGAGCTTGTCAGCTTCCTGGCAATCTTGCTCACAGCCCCGGGTCTTGCCTGGGTCACGCTGGTGATCGTGGCTACGTCCATCCCCTCTGCGGTGGTGAACTTTGTTTACCGCCGAAAAAATTTCGACTATATGCGCCGCCGTTCCAAGGAACGTCGTCAGATGAACTATTATTCCGGAGTTTTGGTGGATAAGGATTTGGTAAAAGAGGTTCGCCTGTTTGATTTGGCAGACACCTTTATAGACCGTTTCCTGCAGGTGTTCCGGGGCTATTATAAAGGCCTGCGGAAGCTGATTTTCCATGAAAGCGCCTGGCATATTGCCTTTGCTCTTTTGACCGGCGCAACCAACTTGATCTTCTATATTCTCATCGCAAAAAACGTATTTACCGGCACAATGCAGATCGGTGACTATTCCCTCTACACCGGCGCAATCGCATCCGTTGCTACCTGTATTACGGCCTTGATCAACGCTTCCGGTAAT